>NZ_QKSG01000006.1:0-222130 GCF_003234035.1 Curtobacterium sp. MCPF17_031
GCGGTGCCACGGCGCACCGCGCCGACGCCCCCGCGCGGTGCGCCGTGGCACCGCACAACGGAAACCGGCTCGAACCACGGATGTCCGTGGTTCGAGCCGGTTCCTGTTGTGCGAAGGCGGTTCGCGCCGCCGGAGTGCCTAGGGCGTGAGACGGGTCGGGCCGCGGAACAGGTAGGTGACCTCGCGGATGGACGGCTCGCCGAGCATGAGCATCAGCACACGGGCCAGACCCATGCCGAAGCCACCGTGCGGCGGGACGCCGTAGCGGAAGAAGTCGAGGTACCAGCCGAGCTCGGCGGGGTCCAGGCCCTTCTCCTCCGCCTGGGCGGTGAGGACGTCGACCCGGTGCTCACGCTGGGCGCCCGTCGAGATCTCGGCGCCGTTGAACAGCAGGTCGTAGCTGTTCGTGAGCGTCGGGTCGTCGGCGTGACGCATGTGGTAGTACGGGCGGATCGAGGCGTCGTAGTCGGTGACGAAGACGAACTCCGAGCCGTGGTGCTCCTTCGCCCAGGCCGACACGCGACGCTCGCCCTCGGGGTCCAGGTCGCCGTCGGCGCGGACGACCTCGTAGCCGCTGTCGGCGACGATCTTCCGGGCCTCGGCCAGGGTCACGCGGGGGAACGGCGTGGACGGGACCTGCAGCTCGAAGCCGAAGACCTCCTGGATGGCGTCGCCGTACTTCTCCTTGACGGCGGTGATGCCGGCCACCAGGACCTCTTCGTGCATCGCCATGACGTCCTCGTGGGACTCGATCCACGAGAACTCGGCGTCGACGCTGGTGAACTCGGTCGCGTGCCGGGAGGTGAAGGACGGGTCCGCGCGGAAGGCGTCCGCGATCTCGAACACGGCACCGAAGCCGGCGGGCTGCGCCATCTGCTTGAAGTTCTGCGGCGACTGCGCCAGGTACGCGGTGGTCTCGAAGTACTCGAGCTGGAAGAGCTCGGCGCGGGACTCCGACGCCGACGCCATCAGCTTCGGCGTGTGGATCTCGATGTAGTCGCGCTCGACCCAGTACGTGCGGAACGCGTGCTCCAGCGTGGTCTGGATGCGGAAGATCAGGTTCTGCTTGCGGTTGCGCAGGTCGAGGAAGCGCCAGTCGAGGCGCTTGTCGAGCGAGGAGTCGTCGGCGATAGGCGTCTCCGGGATCGCGGCGCTCACCACGGTCAGGGTGCCGACCTTGACCTCGAGCCCGCCGAGCTTGACGCGCTCGTCGTGCTTGAGGGTGCCCGTCACGTGGATGAACGACCCGTGCGCCAGGCCCGAGACGGACTCGGTCGTGGCGAGGGCCGCGGCGGAGGTGTCGTCCCCCTCGACGGCTTCACGGGTGGCGGGGTTGACCAGCTGGACGGCGCTGCTCTCGTCGCGGAGGACGACGAACTGCACCTTCTTCTGATCGCGGACGGTCTCGACCCATCCGGCCACGGAGACGGGGCCGTCGGGGAGGCTTGCGAGGTCGGCGATGCGGGTGCGTTCGATCACGGTCGTCGAGTCTACCGGCCGGGCGCGCCCGTGCGGTGACGGGGAGTGCTGCGGTTCGTCGGTGCCCTCTCCTGCACAGCGGGACGGGTCGCAGCACTCATCCACAAGGACGGACGGGAGGCGCGTCCCGGCTCCGCCAGGCTCCTACCGTCGTCGTCGTGGCCAGGTCGCGGAACGACACGGGGAGGGACCCATGACGGAGGGTCCCGGGTGCTGCGGCCTGGCCACCTCGCACCGGCAGCAGTAGCCGACGGGACGGATCAGACCGAGGAGCGCAGTTCAGACCGAGGAGCGCGGTTCAGACCGAGGAGCGCAGTCGTCCGAGGGTGCCGATGAACTCCTCGGCCATCGCGGCCCGCTCCAGCAACCTGGCGTGCCGGGCTCGGGCGTCGGCCAGGAACTCGTCGAGCCGTGCTGCCAGTGCCGGTGCCTCGGTGGGGTCCGCCGTGGCCAGTCCGTCGACCACCCTGAGCAGTCCGGCCATCTCGTCGAGCGTGAACCCGAGGGGCTTCATGCGGCGGATGACGAGCAGGCGCTCGAGGTCCCCGGCGGTGTACACCCGGAACCCGCCGGACGTCCGACCGCTCGGCACCAGGAGCCCGACCTCGTCGTAGTGCCGGATCGACCGGAGCGACATCCCGGTGCGTTCGGCGAGTTCGCCGATGTGCATGGTGGCGGGGGCGTCGGGGGCGGTCATGTCGACATCGTGGCAGAGCCGGTGGAGAGCGTGCCCGGGTCGCGGCAACCCTCACGTGGCGGTAGAGTCGCCGCCGATGTCGATGACCAGCACCGTCCCCGGCGCGACGAGCGTCCTGTCCGCCCTGCGTTCGCCGCGCCTCCTGACCCGCGAGGTCCTGGCCGGGATCGTCACCGCGCTCGCCCTCATCCCCGAGGCGATCTCGTTCTCGGTCGTCGCGGGTGTCGATCCGGCCGTCGGGCTCTTCTCGAGCGTGGTCTTCGCGATCGTCATCTCGATCGTGGGTGGGCGTCCGGCGATGATCTCCGCCGCCGCGGGGTCCGTCGCGCTCGTCATCGCCCCGCTCGTGCGCGACCACGGCGTCGCCTACCTGGTCCCGACGATCGTGCTCGGCGGCGTCTTCCAGCTCGTGCTCGGGTTCCTCGGGGTCGCCCGGCTGATGCGCTTCATCCCGCGGAGCGTGAACGTCGCCTTCGTGAACGCGCTCGCGATCCTGATCTTCACCGCGCAGCTGCCCAACCTGTTCGGTGACGACGTCCCGTTCGTCGTCTGGCCGCTGACCGCGCTCGGCATCGGGCTCATCATCGGTGTCCCGTTCCTCACCAGGGCTGTCCCGGCACCGCTCATCGCCGTGGTCGTGATCACCGGCATCACGATCCTGTTCGGTGTCGCGGTCCCGACCGTCGGTGACGAGGGCGCGCTGCCGACCGCGCTGCCCGGGTTCAACGGTGTGACGGTGCCGTTCACGCTCGACACCCTGCGGCTCATCGCGCCGTACGCGTTCGGTGTCGCGATCGTCGGGCTCATCGAGACCCTGCTCACCGCCCAGCTGGTCGACGCCGTCACCGAGACCCGGTCGAGCGCCTGGCGGGAGTCGTGGGGCCAGGGCATCGCGAACATCGCCTCGGCCTTCTTCGGCGGCACCGGCGGGTGCGCGATGATCGGCCAGACCGTCGTCAACGTGAAGACCGCCGGTGCCCGGACGCGCGTGTCGACCTTCACCGCGGGGGCCGCGATCCTGGTGCTCACGATCGTGCTGCACGACGTGGTCGCCGAGATCCCGATGGCCGCGCTGACCGCCGTCATGCTCATGGTCTGCGTCGCGACCTTCGACTGGCACAGCATCCGGCCCCGCACGCTCCGCCGGATGCCCCTGGGGGAGACCGCCGTGATGGTCATCACCGTGCTGGTGGTCCTGGCGACGAACAACCTGGCGACCGGGGTCCTGGCCGGTGTCGTCGTCGCCGCGCTCGTCTTCGCCCGCCGGGTCGCGCACGTGGTCGAGGTCGTCCGCGAGCCCGTCGACGAGAACACGGTCCGCTACCGGGTCCGCGGTGCCCTGTTCTTCGCGTCGTCGAACGACCTGGTCACCCGGTTCTCGTACGCCGAGGACCCCGAACACGTGGTCATCGACATGACCGACGCGCACGTCTTCGACGCCAGCACCGTGGCCGCCCTCGACGGGGTCGAGCAGCGGTTCGCCAAGCACGGTTCGAGCGTCGAGGTCGTCAACCTGGACACCGCGTCGATCGCCCTGCACGGACGGCTCTCCGGCCACCTCGGGTGACGGCCCGCTGAACGGTCGTGCAGCCGTGGATCTGCTGTGCGGCGGGTGGGTGAGCCGGACCGACCTACACTGGAACCCATGCCCGCGAACACGATCCACCTCGTGCGCCACGGCGAGGTCCACAACCCCGACCGTGTGCTCTACGGGCGGCTCCCGGGCTTCGGTCTGAGCGAGCTCGGCACCCGGATGGCCGGGGCGTCCGCCGCCGCCTGGAAGGACGCCGGGGTCGACGTCCGCGCGATCGTCGCCTCGCCGCTGCAGCGCACGCAGGAGTCCGCCGCTCCATGGGCAGCCGCGTACGGCCTGGACGTCCGTCTCGACGAACGCCTGATCGAGCCGACGAACCGGTACGAGGGTCAGCCCCCCGGGTTCACCAAGCGCTCCGTCCGCCGCCCGGCGGAGTGGCCGTGGATCGCGAACCCCTGGCGACCGAGCTGGGGGGAGGCGTACGAGTCGATCGCGAACCGCATGCTCGCCGCCGTCGCCACCGCGTGGGAGAGCGTCGACAGCGGGGACGTCGTCCTCGTCAGCCACCAACTGCCGATCTGGATGGTGCACCGACGCCTGGCGGGGGAACCGCTCTGGCACGACCCGCGCAAGCGCCGCTGCGACCTGTCCAGCATCACGAGCCTCCAGCGGGTACCCGACACCGCCGCCGGTCGTTTCACCGAGGTCGGGTACGCGGACCCGGCGGCCGACCTCCGCGGGTCAGCCGTCGACGAAGGAGCAGTGTGACCCGCACAACCCGATCGAGCCGTGTCCGCACCGCACGTCTCCGGACCACCGGGGCCGCCGCGATCGCCCTCGCCGCCGCACTCGTGCTGGTCGGGTGCACCTCGGCCGACGGTTCACTCGCCCAGCAGTACGGCAAGGGCAGCACCCAGAACTACATCTCCGGCACCGGAGCGGTCACCGAGGTCGCGGTCGACAAGCGGACCGACCCGATCGACTTCACCGCGAAGTCGATGGACGGTGACGAACTCTCGGCGAAGGCCATGCGCGGCGACGTCGTGGTCATCAACTTCTGGTACGCCGGCTGCCCGCCCTGCCGCGCCGAAGCCGGGCACCTCAACGCGGTCCAGGACGAGTTCGCCGACGACGACGTCCACTTCATCGGCGTCAACGTCCGCGACGAGGCCGGCACCGCGAAGGCGTTCGAGCGGAAGTTCGGCGTCCACTACCCGACCGTGCTCGACGCCCGCACCGGCACCATGCAGCTCGCGCTCTCCGGTGAGATCGCCCCGAACGCCGTGCCGACCACGATCGTCCTCGACAAGCAGGGACGGGTCGCGGCCCGCGTGCTCGGAGCCGTCGACGGGCCGAGCATCCTGAAGACCCTGGTGGACGACGAGCTCACCGGCAAGGCGTCCTGACCCGTGTCCAGCGGGAACCCCTTCGCCGACGCCATCTTCAGCGGGCAACTCCTCATCGGCCTGCCGGTGGCGGCGCTCGCCGGGCTGGTGTCCTTCCTGTCGCCGTGCGTCCTGCCGCTCGTGCCGGGCTACCTCGGCTACGTCAGCGGCATCGCGGACGGCACCCGCCACTCCCGGGGACGGGTGCTGCTCGGCGTGCTCCTCTTCGTGCTCGGGTTCACGGTCGTCTTCGTCCTCGGGTCCGCGGCCGCCGGCGCCGTCGGCTTCTGGCTGGTGCGCTGGCGTGACCTCATCGTCCAGCTCATGGGCATCGTCGTGATCGCGATGGGCCTGGTGTTCATCGGCCGGTTCACGTTCCTGCAGCGCACCGTCAAGACGAACTTCACCCCCCGCACCGGCCTGCTCGGCGCACCGCTGCTCGGCATCGTCTTCGCACTCGGGTGGACGCCCTGCATCGGCCCGACCCTGGCGGCCATCAACCTCATCAGCTTCCAGTCCGGCAGCGCCTGGCAGGGCGTCGTGCTCGGCATCGCGTACTGCATCGGACTCGGCGTCCCGTTCCTGCTCGTCGCCCTCGGTGCCGGCTGGGCCTCGGGCGCGATCGGTGTCGTCAAGCGGCACATGCGCACCGTCAACATCATCGGAGGAGCGATCCTGATCGTCATCGGTCTGCTCATGGTCACCGGCATCTGGTCGGCCGTCATGTCGAGCGTCGGGGCGGTGATCCAGAGCTATGTCCCCGCGGTCTGACCTCGGCGAAGACGGCCGGACGGACGCCGGCACCACCGGTGCCGACAGGTCGTCCGACCCGCAGCGCCCGTCCGACCACGTCGACGGCACGCCCGTCGTGGCCGGCGACGCCGACGGCATCACGCAGCCGAAGCTCGGTCTGGTCGGTTCCCTCCGGTTCGCCTGGCGGCAGCTGACGAGCATGCGGACGGCGCTCTTCCTGCTCATGCTCCTCGCCCTCGCGGCGATCCCGGGTTCCCTCGTGCCGCAGACCCAGGCGGACCCCAACGGCGTCGTGCAGTACAAGAACAGCCACCCGCAGCTGTCCCCGGTGCTCGAGAAACTGCAGGTCTTCGACACCTACACCTCGGTGTGGTTCTCGGCGATCTACCTGCTCCTCTTCATCTCGCTCATCGGCTGCATCGTGCCGCGCACCCGGCACCACTGGCAGGCGCTCCGCACCCGGCCGCCGAGGACCCCGGCGCGACTCGGCCGCCTGGCCGGCTACCGGTCCGTGACGATCAGTCCCGAGACCGTCGGCGGCGCTGCGGGCGCGACCACGGGCCTCCCGTCCGTCGACCACGCGGTCACGACGGCCATGACGCAGCTGCGGAAGTCGGGTTACCGCGTCGAGCGGTTCGGTGACTCGGTCAGCGCCGAACGCGGGTACCTCCGCGAGACCGGCAACCTGGTGTTCCACGCGGCGCTCGTCGGCGTGCTGCTCGCGGTCGGCCTGGGCGGCGGGTTCAGCTACACCGGGCAGCGGCTCCTGGTCGAGGGACAGACGTTCACCAACGTCCTCGGCTCGTACGACTCGTTCAACCCCGGACGGTGGTTCTCGCAGTCGGACCTCAAGGGCTACAACCTGACCCTCGACCGGTTCACGACGAAGTACGAGGAGACGAACCTCGACGCCCTCGGCCAGGCGACCGACTACTCGGCGACCGTCACGGCGCGCACGAAGGACGGCACCGCGAAGACGAGCCGCCTCGGCGTGAACGAGCCGCTGGCGATCGGCGGGACGAACGTCTACCTGCTCGGCAACGGGTACGCGATGCAGGTCACCGTCCGCGACGGCAAGGGCAACGTGGCGTTCCAGGACGTCGTGCCGTTCCTGCCCGAGGACGGGAACTACACCTCCACCGGTGTCATCAAGGTGCCGGACGCGTCGCCGGACCAGCTCGGCATGATCGGGTTCTTCTACCCGACCGCCGTGCAGCAGACCAGCGGCACCAACGCCGGCGCCTTCACCTCGAACTACCCGGACGTCAAGAACCCGATGCTGTCGTTGCAGGTGTACACCGGCGACCTCGGCCTCGACGACGGCGTGCCGCAGAGCGTCTACCAGCTCTCGACGAAGGGCCTGCAGCAGATCGCGGGCCGGCAGTCCGACACGGCGAGCATCGCGATGAAGCCCGGGCAGACGAAGCAACTGCCGGACGGCGCCGGTTCGATCACGTTCGACGGGGTCAAGCGGTACGTGTCCCTCGACGTACACCACGACCCGTCGCAGCTCTGGGTCGCGTTCTTCGCGATCCTGTCGGTCCTCGGCCTGCTCACCTCGCTGTTCGTCCCGCGCCGTCGCGTGTGGGTCAAGGCGGTGCGCCGGACCGGGGCCGAGGACGGCGGGTTCGACCTCGAGTACGCCGGGCTCGCCCGCGGCGAGGACCCCAACCTCGAACGCGCGGTCGCGGACATCGCCCAGAAGCACATGTCGGACCTCGGCGTTAGGATCAGCAAGTGAACACGACGACCCTTGCGACCTACTCGGTCGTGCTGACGTACTCCGCGATGGCGGTCTACGTCATCGCGTTCATCTCCTTTGCGCTCGACATGGCGAGGCGTGCCGGCGACGTCGGGCTCGAGACCACGCGCGGCGGTTCGTCCTCGGACCGCGACGACGCGACGGCCACCACGGTCGCGACCGTCCAGGGCGGCACCGTCGTCCTCGAACGTGTCCAGCAGAGGCGTGACGACGTCGGCGGGGGCCGTGGCCAGCGTGGCTCGAAGTTCGAGCGTGTCGGCATGGCCATGACGATCCTGGCCCTCGTCGTGCACATCGGCGCGATCGTGCTCCGTGGCATCGCGGCCGACCGTGTGCCGTGGGGCAACATGTTCGAGTTCTCGCTGACGGGCACGGGCCTGATCATCGCCGTGTTCCTGCTCGTGCAGTTCTGGCAGGACCTCAAGTTCCTCGGGGTGTTCATCACCGGTCTGGTGATCATCCTGCTCGGCATCGCGACCGTGAACTACTACGTTCCGGTGCGCCCGCTGGTGCCCGCGCTCGAGTCCTACTGGCTCGTCATCCACGTCTTCGTCGCCATCGCCGGCACCGGGTTCTTCGCCCTCGGCGCGGGCCTCGCGGTGTCCCAGCTGGTCCAGACGTACCGCCAGGGCCGTCCGGTCTCGCGCGGTCTCCGCTTCATGGAGACGCTGCCCGACGCCGACCGGCTCGAGGTGCTCAGCTACCGGGTGATCCTCGTCGGCTTCGTGCTCTGGACCTTCACGCTCATCGCCGGTGCCATCTGGGCCGAGCGGGCCTGGGGTCGCTACTGGGGGTGGGACACGAAGGAGGTCTGGACGTTCATCATCTGGGTCCTCTACGCCGGCTACATCCACGCCCGGGCGACCCGCGGCTGGCGTGGCGCCCGGTCGTCGTGGCTCGCGCTCATCGGCTTCGCCGCTGTGATGTTCAACTTCTCGGTGGTCAACGTCTTCTTCAAGGGGCTGCACAGCTACTCCGGTCTGTGACCGGACGGCCCGGCTCGGCAGACGGGCCGCAGACGGACGGGAGGCTCGACACCAGCTGGTGTCGGGCCTCCCGTCCGTCTGTGCCGCGGACCTACGGCCGACCCACGAGCAGCGCGTGCACCCGCCGGAGCCGCGCCAGCCACCACCCGGTCCGCTCGGGGGAGGCCGCCCACCGGTCGAGGAGGTCGGGGTCCGGCTCGATCCGGTGCACGGCGATGCGGCCCCCGACCGGCAGCAGCGGCTCGGCGGTGAGGTCTCCGGTGAACATCGCCGCGGTGCCCAGTCCGGCCGCGTAGCCGGGTGCCATCGCCCGCGACGCCAGGAACGCCCCCATGCCCAGGCCGATCGAGGTGTCGATCGCGCTGGAGACCACGCAGGGCAGTCCGGCCTCGGCCATCACGGCCTGGGCCGCGGTGATCCCGCCGAGGGGCTGCGCCTTGACGATCAGTACGTCCGCGGCGCCGGCACGGGCGACGGCGAGCGGGTCGGACGCCTTCCGGACGCTCTCGTCCGCGGCGATCCGGACTCCGAGACCGGCGACCCGGGTGCGCAGCGCGGCGAGGTCCGCGACGGTGGCGACGGGCTGCTCGGCGTACTGCAGTCGGAACGGTGCCAGCTGCTCGAGGGCGGTGGTCGCCTGGTCGAGCGACCACAGGCCGTTCGCGTCGACCCGGACGTCGGCGTCATCGCCCATCACGCGGCGGACCGCGGCGACCCGGGCGACGTCGTCCTCGATGGTCGTGCCGGGTTCGGCGACCTTCACCTTCGCGGTGGTGCAGCCGGGGTAGCGACGGAGCAGGTCCGCGACGTCCGCTGCGGCGATCGCGGGCACCGTGGCGTTGACGGGGACGCTGTCGGCGCCGGGTTCGTGCCGGGTCCAGCCGAAGTCGACCGCGGCGCGGAGCCAGGCGGCCGACTCGGTGTCGTCGTACTCGACGAAGGGGGAGAACTCGGTCCAGCCCGCGGGTCCGCGGAACACGAGCGCCTCGCGGACGGTGATGCCGCGGAACCGGACCCGCATCGGCAGGGCGACGACCCGGGCTGTGGCGAGCAGGTCGCGGAGCTCGGGCACGTCGGCGGGGACGGACGGGTGCGGCGGGGTCACATCGGGCACCCGGCCATCTTCGCAGGAGCGTCCAGGGCGCCTCACGGTTCCTCCGAGGGGACCGCCAGGGCAGCGCACTAGCATCGCTGCGGTCGACCACCGGTCGGCGGTGCCGGCGCCGATCAGGATCGCCGGTCGGGACGGACGAGGAGGCTCGGTGGCGACGGACGAGTTCGCGCGGCTGATGCGTCAGGGCACCGTCGACGTCACCCGGCAGCCCGCAGCTCGGGGTCGGAAGAACCCGATCACCGGCAAGATCGCCCTCGGCCTCGCGGTGGTCGGCGCCGCGGTGGACGCGAGCGCCTTCGCGGTGTTCGTGGGCGGTGACACGACCTTCGCGTTCGGCATCTGCTTCGTCGTGGTGTTCCTCACCCTGGTCGCCGCGGTCCTGGGCTTCATCGCCGCGGTCGGCTCGTTCGGCCGCTGGTACGGCGTCATCGGCGTGGTCCTGGCGTTCTTCGCCAACCCGGTGATCCTCATCGTCCTGCTCGTCATCGTCGCTCCCGAGATGCTCTCCGGGATGGGCGGCGACTAGACAGCCCGCACGCGACGGCCCGGGCAGGAGCCCAGCGGTAGGTTCGGAGCATGCCCTCTGCCGTCTCCGACCTGTTCGACCCCGACGTCTGGACCACCGCTCCGATCGCCGAGCGGTTCACCGACATCACGTACCACAAGCACGTCTCCGGCGGCATGGTGCGCGTCGCCTTCGACCGCCCCGAGGTGCGCAACGCCTTCCGTCCGCGGACCGTCGACGAGCTGTACCGCGCCCTCGACGACGCCCGCCAGGACCCGCGCGTCGGGGTCGTGCTGCTGACCGGCAACGGCCCCAGCCCGAAGGACGGCGGTTGGGCGTTCTGCTCCGGCGGCGACCAGCGGATCCGGGGCCGGAGCGGCTACCAGTACGTCGGCGACGAGGGTGCTCCGCCCGAGGGCGTCGATCCCGCTGCCGCGCAGGCCTCGATGGGACGGCTGCACATCCTCGAGGTCCAGCGGCTGATCCGGATGATGCCGAAGGTCGTCATCGCGGTCGTGCCCGGCTGGGCCGCGGGCGGTGGTCACTCCCTCCACGCGATCTGCGACCTGACGATCGCCAGCGCCGAGCACGGCAGGTTCAAGCAGACGGACGCCGACGTCGGGTCGTTCGACGGCGGCTACGGCAGCGCCTACTACGCGAAGCAGATCGGCCAGAAGCTCGCGCGCGAGGTCTTCTTCCTCGCCGAGGAGTACTCCGCCCAGCGCGCCTACGAGATGGGTGCCGTCAACCGGGTGGTGCCGCACGAGGACCTGGAGCGCGAGGCGATCCGCTGGGGCGAGACGATCCTCGGCAAGTCCCCGACGGCGATCCGGATGCTCAAGTACGCCTTCAACGCCGTCGACGACGGCATGGTCGGTCAGCAGGTGTTCGCCGGTGAGGCCACGCGCCTCGCCTACGGCACCGACGAGGCCGTCGAGGGCCGCGACTCGTTCCTCGAGAAGCGCTCGCCCGACTGGACCGCGTTCCCCTGGCACTACTGATGGCCCGTCCGCTCGTCGCGCTGGGTGCGTCCGACCCGACGGCGGTGCTGCGCGGACTGGAGGCGGCACTCGCCGGCGGCCCCGCACTGCTCCCGGTCGCCGAGGGGGCTCCGGCGCCGCCGACACCGCCACCGGCCGCCGTCCCGCAGCGGGTCGCCCTGGTCGTCGAGACGAGCGGCTCCACCGGGACCGGCAAGCGCGTCGCCCTCTCCTCGGACGCGCTGCTCGCGGGCGCTGCTGCCGCGGACGCCGCCCTCGGCGGCCCGGGCGTCTGGGTCCTCGCGCTGCCGACGCACTACATCGCCGGGCTCAACGTCCTGACGCGGTCGATCGCCGCGGGGACGACCCCCGTCGTGCTGCCGTCCGGGCACTTCGACGCGGGGGTGTTCGCCGACGCGGCCGACCGGCTCGTCGTCGGACCCGCGGCACCTCGGCGGTACACGTCGCTGGTGCCGGTGCAGCTCGCCCGGGTCCTCGACGACCCGCGGGCGACGGCGGCGCTCGGCCGGTTCGACGCGGTCCTGGTGGGCGGTCAGGCGACGCCGACGGCCCTGCGGGAGCGTGCCCGTGCCGCCGGCATCCGCGTGGTGACGACCTACGGCGCGAGCGAGACCAGCGGCGGCTGCGTGTACGACGGCGCGCCGCTGGGCACGGTCCACGCCGAGCTCGTCGACGGGGAACTGCAGCTGACCGGGCCGATGCTCGCCGAGGGGTACCTCGACGACCCGGCGCGGACGGCAGCGACCTTCACCGAACGCGACGGGCACCGCTGGTACCGCACCGGTGACGCCGCGACGATCGTCGACGGTCGGATACGGGTCACCGGTCGTCTCGACGACGTCGTCATCTCCGGGGGTGAGAAGGTGCCGCTCGGCGCGGTCGAGCGCATCGTGCGGGAGCTCCCCGGACAGCACGGTGCCGTCGTCACCCGGCGGACGTCGGGGGAGTGGGGCGAGGTGCCGGTCGTCGTGACCGAGCAGCCCGTCGACCTCCAGCTCGTCCGCTCCCGCGTCGGGGACGCCCTCGGACGGGCGGCCCGACCGGGCGAGGTGATCGTCGTGGACCGGATGCCGATGCTGGCGTCCGGCAAACCCGACCGGCGCGCGGTGCGGACGCTGGCCGACCCGCAGGGGTGAAACGGGACTCCCGGCCCTGACACCCACCCGGCGGCCGGCCCGCGCGGGCGGCACGTCACACGCCGGTACGATTGGCGGTCGTGGCACGAGCGAAGAACACGACACGTCCGAAGGGCCGGTCCGGCAACCCGGCGAAGGCCGCTGCCCCGCAGCGCACTGCCCGGCGGGCGACGGCGCGCGACTGGATCGGCGGGGCGCGTCTGCGGACCCTGACCCTCGGCGTCGTGCCCGTGGTGCTCGGCACCGCAGTGGCCTACGTCGACAGCAAGGCGACCGGTGACTTCGGCGCCTTCCTCGGTACGGACGCACACCTGGCGATCGCCCTGCTCGCGCTCGCCGTCGCGCTGTTCCTGCAGATCGGCGTGAACTACAGCAACGACTACTCCGACGGGGTGCGCGGCACGGACGAGTTCCGCGTCGGCCCCGCCCGGCTGACCGGAGCGGGCCTGGCGAAGCCCCACACCGTGCTCGCCGTCGCGCTGGCGTTCTTCGGGCTCGCCGCGGTCGCCGGCATCGTCATCGTGGCGCTCACCCAGCTCTGGTGGCTCCTGCTCGTGGGCGCGGCCGCGATCGTCGCCGCCTGGTTCTACACCGGCGGCAAGAAGCCCTACGGGTACAACGCCCTGGGCGAGGTCTTCGTCTTCGTGTTCTTCGGACTCGTCGCGGTCCTCGGCACCCAGTACGTGTTGATCGGGCAGGCGACCCTCAGCGGCTGGGCAGCGGCCGTGGCTGCCGGCCTGTTCGCGTGCGCGGTGCTCATGGTGAACAACATCCGCGACATCGACGAGGACACCGCGGCCGGCAAGCGCACGCTCGCCGTCGTGGTCGGCGGGCCGGTGGCGCGGGTGCTCTTCGCGCTCTTCCTGCTGCTGCCCTACGTCGTGCTGGTCTGGTTCGTGCTGCTGTACTTCCGGTCCGGCTTCACGTACTTCTCGCTGCTGCTCGCGTTACCGGCGCTGGTGATCGGGGTGACGTCGCGGAAGCCGCGCGAACTCATCACGGCCCTGCAGCTGTCGTCGTTCTCGGCGCTGGCGTACGGCGTGGTGCTCGGCATCACGCTCGCCGTCCAGCCGTAGCTGCGCGCGAGCGCTGTCGGCCGGCCACCGTCGGCCGGGCGCTGTCGGTCAGGCCTCGTCGGGGTGCTTCCGGAGCGTGACGTCGGTGTCGGTCGCGTCGGCGGTGTCGACGAAGTCGTCCTCGAAGTCGCTGTCCGCATCGCGCTCGGGACGGGCACGGCGCTCGGCGATGGTGGTCGTCACGTCCCCGCGCAACCCCGGGAGCGCGATGTACGAGACGAGCAGGCCGATGAGCGCCCCCCCGATCGCCGCCCAGTACCAGGGCAGCCCGATCACGAGCAGCACGACGAGTGCCACGACGAAGATGCCGAGCCGAGCCACGGAGTAGACGAGCCACGCTTTCACCCTGCAAGTGTACGGACGCCGGTCTCCACGGCGGCCGGACGAAGGCCAGGACGGTCACAGCCTCCCGACCTAGACTTCGAAGATGGTCAGGTTGTGGCTCGTCATCGTCGTCGCCGCCGTGGCGTTCACGGTGTTCGCCCTGATCGACTGCGCCACCATGCCGCGGACCCGCGTCCGGTCCCTGCGCAAGGGCATCTGGGTCCTGTTGGTCGTCGTGCTGCCCGTCCTCGGCGGCGTGCTGTGGTTCCTGCTCGGCCGGACCCCGGCCGTGGCTCAGCGAGGCAACGGCGGCGGTGGTGCCGGGTACCGTGGTCCCGAAGACGACCCCGACTTCCTCGGTGGCACGAAGCCTCCCGGGCGGAAGAGCGATGACAAGGACCAGGACGACGCGACCCTCCGATCCCTCGAAGAACAGTTCCACGACGGCGACGACGACGGCCGCCCCGATCGCTGACGGCGCGATCGCTGACGGCGCGGCCGCTGACGGCGCAGTCGCTGATGGGCGGCCGGGCTCCGGCAGTTCCGGCAGTCCCGCGACGGACTTCGCCCTCGCCTTCCTGCAGGAACTGGCCCGCGCCGGTGTGACCGACGTCGTGGTCAGTCCGGGGTCGCGGTCGCAGGCCCTGGCCCTCGCTGCGGCCGCCCTCGAACGCGCCGGTGGCATCACGGTGCACGTCCGCCTCGACGAGCGGACCGCCGGGTTCTTCGCACTCGGCCTGGCCGTCGAGTCCGGGCGGCCCGCCGCGGTCGTCACGACCTCGGGGACAGCGGTCGTGAACCTCCACCCCGCCGTGCTCGAGGCGCACCACTCGGGTGTGCCGATGATCGTCGTCTCCGCCGACCGCCCGGCCGAACTGCGCGGCATCGGCAGCAACCAGACCACCGTGCAGCCCGGGGTCTTCGGGCCGGCCGTGTCGTTCGTCCGCGACGTCCAGGCACCGAGCGCGCACGGTGTCGACGACGACGTCCGCGCCACCGTCCGCGGTCTGGTGCGCGAAGCCGTCGCTGCCGCTGCGGGGCACACCGGGCAACCCGGTCCGGTGCAGCTCGACCTCGCCTTCCGCGAACCGCTCAGCGCCGGTCTCGACCGGGTCGACGGCGTGCCCGACGACCAGGTGGACCGCGCGTACGCGACCCGGCGGACGACCACCCCGCTGCCGGTCGCGGAGCTCGCCCCCGACGACGACCCCGCGACCGTGGTGATCGCCGGACACGACGCCGGCGCAGACGCCGAGCGGATCGCGTGGGAACTCGGTGCGCCGCTCCTGGCCGAGGTGTCGAGCGGCGCCCGGTTCGGCCGGAACCTGGCAGCCGCCTACCGCGAGTTGCTCCGGGACGACGCCTTCGGCGGCCGGGTGCGGCGTGCGGTCGTCCTCGGCCACCCGACCCTCAGTCGGGAGGTCCCGGCGCTCCTGCAGCGCGCCGACGTCGAGACGGTCGTGGTCCGCGGTGCCGGAGCCGACGTGTACGACCCGGCACGGGCCTCCCGGCCGGACGCCGCCACGCAGGTCGTCTCGGACGTCCGCGTCACCGGGCGGACCGGGCCGGCGCACCGTGCGTGGGTCGGCCGCTGGGTCGCGGCGAGCCGCTCGCTGCTCGGCGAGGGCGACGCCGGACCGGACCTCGACGCGAAGCGGTCCGAGGACCGCGCCGAGCGGAACCGGTTCCTGAAGGACGAGGTCGCGCTCCGCCGTCGGCCCGTCGACCGTGCGATGCTCGCCGAGGCGGTGTGGGGCGCCACCTGGCCGCACGACCGTCTGGTGTTCGGTGCCTCGCAGATCATCCGGGTCGCAGACACGACCGTCGCGGGCAAGAAGATCCGCGTGCACGCCAACCGCGGGCTGGCGGGCATCGACGGCACGATCTCGACGGCACTCGGCATCGCGACGGCGCTCGAGGCCGAGTCCGGCGCCGTCGGCACCACCCGGGTCGTGGTGGGGGACCTCACGTTCCTGCACGACCTCGGCGGACTCGTCACCGGGACCGAGGAGGCGCGCCCGCGGCTGCAGGTCGTCGTCGGCAACGACGGCGGTGGTGCGATCTTCCGCGGACTCGAGGTGGCGGCGACGACCGCACCCGAGGACATGCGGCGGATGATGACGACGCCGCAGCACGTCGACGTCGAACGCGTCGTGACGGGCCTCGGCTGGGAGTACCGCCGCGCCGAGACCTGGGGCGACCTGGAACGGGTCCTCACCGACCCCGCCGAGCGCGTGGTCATCGAGGTGCCGCTGGCCGACTGACCGGCGAGGGCTCCGGCCGGTGCCGGTGCCGGTGCCGCTGTCAGGCCAGGGCGTCGACGATCGGTCGGAACTTCAGCCGCGTCTCCGCGACCTCCCGAGCCGGCTCGGAGCCCGCGACGATCCCGGCCCCGGCCCACGCGCGGACGGTGCCGTCGTCCTCGATCTGTGCGCTGCGGAGTGCGAGCATCCACTCACCGTCCCCGGAGGCGCCGAGCCAGCCGACGGGACCGGCGTAGCGTCCGCGGTCCACACCCTCCAGCTCGGCGACGAGCCGCACCGCGACGTCGGTGGGGGTCCCGGCGACGGCCGCGGTCGGGTGCAGCACGTCGGCGACGTCGAGTGCGGTCACACCGGCGGGCAGGACGGCCTCGACGTCGCTGGCGAGGTGCCACACGTTCGGCAGCTGCAGGCGGAACGGCTCGGGGTCCACCCGGAGGTCGGCTGCGATCGGCCGCAGCGAGGCGACCAGGCTCGAGATCGCGAACGCGTGCTCCTCGAGGTCCTTCGTGCTCGCGGCGAGGGTCTCGGCGGCGACCCGGTCGCTCTCGGCGTCCACACCCCGTGCAGCGCTGCCGGCCAGGACCCGGGCGGTGAGGGTGCGCCCCTCGGTCCGGGCGAGCGTCTCGGGAGTGGCCCCGATGAGCCCGTCGACGGCGAAGGTCACGCAAGTCGGGTAGGCGGCGGCCAGGTCGAGCAGCACGGCACGGCGGTCGGCGCCGGGCGGCAGGCTGCCGACCAGGTCGCGGGCCAGGACCACCTTCTGCGCGCGCCCGGCCGTGATCGCGGTGACCGCGGCGGCGACCGAGGCGGCGTAGGCGTCCTCGTCGACCGCGCCGGGCCGGAGTGCGACGGAGACGTGCGGGCCGACGCGGGGGACCGGGACCGAGGTGCTCGTGAACGGCAGGGGAGCCGGGGCGTCGGTGGTGTCGACCGCGGTGATCCACGCCCGACCCCGCCGCCGGCCGACCACGACCCGCGGCACGATGAGGACACTCGTCGCGCTCGAGTCATCAGCGAACGCGAACGTCCCGAACGCCACCAGTCCGCTGCCGCGGAGCCGCACCGGGTCGTCGACCACCGCGGCGGCGACGATCTGCCGCCACCGGGCGGAGGCGTCGCGCATCCGGGTCGGGCCGGAGAACTCGAAGCGCATGGCCTCGCCGATCCCGACGATCCCGTCACCGCCCCGCACGAAGGCCAACGGCGCTCCGGCGAGGGTGTGGCGGAGCACGGCTCCCGGGTCGTCGAGGATGCGGGTCGAGACCGTGAGCGGCTGGACCGCTGTGGTGGGACGGGTCACGGACCGATGCTACGCGTCAGGGCGCGCCCGGGCTGTCCCGCTCCTGCACGCCTACCGGGAAGCGTCGGGCCGCGGCCTCTAGGATGACCGGGTGAGCAGAGCGGACATGCACAAGCGGCCGGACGAAGTGGCGGCCATGTTCGACGACGTCGCAGCGAAGTACGACCTGACCAACGACATCCTGTCGGCGGGCAACGCACCGCTGTGGCGCGTCGCGACGGTCAAGGCCGTCGACCCCCAGCCGGGCGAGCGTGTGCTCGACCTCGCCGCCGGCACCGGGACCAGTTCCGCGGCCCTGGCGAAGAAGGGCGCGGAGGTCACCGCCCTCGACCTGTCGTCCGGCATGATCGCGGTCGGCCGCGAACGCCACCCCGAGATCACCTTCGTCGAGGGCGACGCCGAGCACCTGCCCTTCTCGGACGAGTCGTTCGACGCGGTCACGATCTCGTTCGGGCTGCGCAACGTGAACGACCCGATGCAGGCCCTGACCGAGATGCTGCGGGTCCTCAAGCCCGGCGGCCGTCTCGTCATCTGCGAGTTCTCCACGCCGCCGTTCGCCGCACTGCGCTTCGGCTACAACACGTACCTCAAGCGCGTCCTGCCGGGCATCGCCAGGCTCTCGAGCAGCAACCCGGCCGCCTACCGCTACCTCGCCGAGTCGATCGAGGCCTGGCCGGACCAGCAGGTCCTCAGCCAGTGGCTCCGCGGTGTCGGCTTCACGATGGTCGCGCACCGCAACCTGACCGCCGGCATCGTCGCCCTGCACCGTGGCCGCAAGCCAGTCGAGGGCAGCGTGCGCGAGTCCGCCGCCCGCCGTGCGAAGGCACGTCGCGAGCACCAGCCCACGGGTGAGCAGCCCCGCGTGGAGCCCGAGGCCTAGGCCCGCGGCCCAGGTCCCCACCGCCACCCCGCGAGTACGGAGCAGCAGTTGAACCCGAGTGTCCCGGTCGCCCGACGCGCACCGAGTCTCCGAGCGTCCCTGGGCATCGGCGAGCGTCTGTTCGCCACCCCGGCCGACCGTCGTTTCATCGCCGCGGTCGACGACGGGCTCGAACACGTCGAGCAGGGGCTCGAGGACGCCATGCGCTCCGCCGACACCCTGGCCGACACCACCAGCCGGTACCTGCTCGCCGCGGGCGGCAAGCGCATCCGTCCGACCCTGACGCTGCTCATCGCGCAACTCGGCGACGGTGTGACCGACCACGTGGTGAAGGCCGCGGTCAGCGTCGAGATGACGCACCTGGCCTCGCTTTACCACGACGACGTGATGGACGAGGCACCGGTGCGCCGCGGTGTCCCGGCCGCCCACGTCACCTACGGCAACAACATCGCGATCCTCACGGGGGACCTGCTCTTCGCCCGCGCCTCGCTCATCACCGCGGACCTGGGGCCGGAGGGCATCCGGATGCAGGCGGAGACCTTCCAGCGCCTCTGCATGGGTCAGCTCCACGAGACGACCGGCCCGCAGCCGGAGGACGACCCGGTCGAGCACTACATCCAGGTGCTCAGCGACAAGACGGGGTCCCTCATCGCCACCGCCGCCCGTGCCGGCGTGATGTTCTCCGGTGCCGACCGATCCCTGCTCGAGGCCGTCGGCACCTTCGGCGAGAAGGTCGGCGTCGCCTTCCAGCTCGTCGACGACGTCATCGACCTGGCACCGGCGAAGGACAAGACCGGCAAGATCGCCGGGAACGACCTCCGTGCCGGCGTGGACACGTTGCCCCTGCTGCAGCTCCGTCGTCGTGCCGCCACCGACGAGGGTGCTGCGGCCCTCCTCGCCCGCATCGAGCGGGACGTCCGCGACGCACCCGACGACGCTGTCCACTCGGACGCGTACCAGAGCGCCGTCGCCGAGCTCCGCGCGCACGACGCGACCCTGGCGACCCGTTCCTTGGCCGCGAACTGGGCCGACGAAGCGGTCGCCGCCCTGGCGCCCCTGCCGGACGGCACCGTCAAACGAGCCCTCACCCGGTTCGCGGAGACGGTCGTCGACCGCAGCCGCTGACCCGAACGAAACTGGAGACCGATCAGTGCCCACCCTCCGACTCGCCATCGTCGGCGCCGGTCCGGCCGGCATCTACGCCGCGGACATCCTCCTGCGGGAGGCACGCGGCTTCGACGTCTCGATCGACCTGTTCGAGCAGCTCCCGGCCCCGTACGGTCTGGTGCGCTACGGCGTCGCGCCCGACCACCCCCGCATCAAGGGGATCATCAACGCCCTCCGCGACGTCCTGGACCGCGGTGACATCCGGATCTTCGGCAACGTCCGCTTCGGCGAGGACATCACGCTCGAGGACCTGAAGCGTCACTACAACGCGGTCGTGTTCTCGACCGGCGCGATCAAGGACGCCGACCTGGACATCCCCGGCATCGACCTCGACGGCTCCTACGGCGCCGCCGACTTCGTCAGCTGGTTCGACGGGCACCCCGACGTCCCCCGCACCTGGCCGCTCACGGCCGAGAGCGTCGCGGTCATCGGCAACGGCAACGTCGCGCTCGACGTGTCCCGCATCCTGGCGAAGCACGCCGACGACCTGCTGCCGACCGAGATCCCGGCGAACGTGTACGAGGGCCTCAAGGCCTCGCCGGTCACCGACGTCCACGTCTTCGGACGCCGTGGACCGGCGCAGGTGAAGTTCACGCCGCTGGAGCTGCGTGAACTCGGCGAACTGCGCGACGTCGACATGGTCGTGTACGACGAGGACTTCGACCACGACGAGGCCTCGAAGCTCGCGATCGCCACGAACAAGCAGGTCACCGTCATCGACCGCGTGCTGCAGCAGTGGCGCACGCGCGAGGTCGGCACCGCCAGCCGTCGCCTGCACCTGCACTTCTACGCCAAGCCGCTCGAACTGCTCGGTGACGACGACGGTGCGCTCCGCGCCATCCGGTACGAGCGCACCCGTCCGGACGGCCAGGGCGGCGTCGAGGGCACGGGTGAGATCCGCGAGATCCCGATCCAGGCCCTCTACCGCGCGGTCGGCTACGTCGGGTCACCCCTGCCCGGCGTGCCGTTCGACGAGCGCTACGGGATCATCCCGAACCACGAGGGTCAGGTCCTCGACACCGACGGCAACCGCATCCCGGGCGTCTACGCCACCGGGTGGATCAAGCGCGGACCCGTCGGCTTGATCGGGCACACCAAGTCCGACGCGATGGAGACCGTGCAGCACGTCGTCACCGACCAGGGCACCTGGTGGAGCCCGGAGGACCCCTCGGAAGAGGCGATCCCGGCACTGCTCCGCGAACGCGGCGTCGAATTCACCGACCTCGACGGGTGGCACGCCCTCGACCAGCACGAGATCGCACTCGGCGAGGCCGAGGGCCGTGCGCGCGTCAAGGTCGTGCCCCGCGACGAGATGATCGACGTCTCGCTGCGCCGCTCCCGCGCCGACTCGCAGGCCTGAACGCCTCGCAGGTCCGAGCATGACCACGCTGCGCCCGGTACCCCGACGCGGGGTGCCGGGCGTTGCATCGTCCGGCCGGCTCGTCGGGGTCGACGTGGCCCGGTCCCTCGCCCTCTTCGGGATGATGGCCGCGCACGTCGGTGACGTCGCCGAGAACGTCGACTGGGCGGACCCGACGAGCTTCGGCGCCGTGGTGAACGGCCGGTCCGCCGCGCTCTTCGCGGTGCTCGCCGGGGTGTCGATCGGACTCGTCAGCGGCCGTGACCGACCGCCCGGGCCGCCCGACATCGGTCGGGTCCGGGCACGCCTGGCACTCCGCGCGGTCGTGGTGGTCGTCGTCGGGCTGCTGCTGATGACACTGCAGACGCCGGTGTACGTGGTGCTGCCCACCTACGGCGCCCTGTTCCTGCTGGCCCTGCCCGTGCTCCGCTGGCGGCCGTGGGCACTGCTCCTGCTCGCCGTGGCCTGCGCGGTCGCAGCCGCACCGGTCGCGCTGGCGATCCTGCCGCTCTACGCCGAGGCGGGCATGTTCGGCGTCCAGCTCGGGCTGGTCTACCCCGTCGTCACCTTCGCCACGTACGTGCTGGTCGGGCTCGCCGTCGCGCGGTCCCGACCCGGGTCCGCACCGCCGACTCCCGGGCGACACGCCAGCGGCGCCTGGGCCGTGCTGGTGGGGGGAGACTCGATGCGGCAGGTCCTGCTCCTCGTGTCCGGCATCGTGGTCGCGGCCGCGGCGTACCTCATCGGGAACGCCACTGCACCGATCCCGTCCGACACGACGTACGCCTTCCCCGGCGTGCCCTTCGTGCCGTCCGGCTCCGACGCCGGTCAGACGTTCGCGCAGGTGTTCCTCTCACCACTTGACCATTCGTCGTCGATCGTGGACGTGGCCGGCACCGCTGCCGTCGCCGTCGCCGTGATCGCCCTGTGCCGGCTGCTCGTCGACGGGCACGGGCCGTTCGTCACCCGGATCGCGTTCCCCCTGGCGGCGGTGGGGTCGATGCCGCTGACCGTCTACGCGCTGCACCTCGTCGTCATCGCCCTGTGGCCCGACATGCCGCAGGGACCCTCGACCTGGTGGGGGTTCGTGGTCGGCGCGGTGCTGTTCGCGATGGTGTGGCGACGGTTCCTCGGACGGGGGCCGCTCGAACGCCTGACCGCGAGGATCGCCTCGGCGGTGCCCGCGCCCACCAGCTGACCGGTGGCGACGGGGCGGGCGTGGGGCGGGCCTCCCGGCCGACCGCTACTGCAACGCTGCCGTCAACCGCGCCACGTTGTCGAACACCCGCGACCGACGCGGTCGGGTGAGCCACTCGTCGAGCGTCAGCTCGCGGCTGGCGGCGCGGTAGTCGTCCTGGACGTCCCGCAGCGCGTCCACGAAGGACTTCCCGCGCACCATCACCGAGATCTCGAGGTTCAGGGTGAACGAGCGCATGTCCATGTTGCTCGACCCGATCACCGCGACGTCGTCGTCGATCGTGAAGTGCTTGGCGTGCAGCACGGTCGGCGCACGGTACAGCCAGATCCGCACGCCCGCCCGGAGCAGCCCCTCGTAGTAGGAGCGCTGGGCGTGCCACGTCATCGCGTGGTCGCCGATCTCACCGACGAACAGCTCGACCTCGACCCCGCGCTGCGCGGTCGTCGTGATCGCGTAGAGCATCGAGTCGTCCGGGACGAAGTACGGCGACGTGATCGACACCCGCTTCTGCGCCGAGTACAGCAGGGCGTTGAACAGGCGCAGGTTGTTCTCACCGTCGAAGCCCGGCCCGGACGGCACGACCTGGCAGTCCAGGGAGTCCTGCCGGTCCGCCCGGTGCACGGGGTCGCTCTCGCGGAGCAGCAGCTCGTCGGTCTCGCTGTACCAGTCGGTGACGAACAGGGCGTTGATGCCCGCGACGACGGGGCCCTCGAACCGGGCGAACAGGTCGCGCCACCGCAGCCCGCGCTCGATGTTGGCCTTGGTGTCGTACGAACGGTCGATGAGGTTCTGCGACCCCGTGAACGCCACAGACCCGTCGACGACCAGGATCTTCCGGTGGTTGCGGAGGTCGGGACGCTGGAACTTCCCTTCCAGCGGCAGCAGCGGCAGCATCAGGTGCCACTCGATGCCCGCCGCGTCGAGGAACGCCAGGGTGTCCTTGAAGTACGGGTAGCTCTTGCTCGCCCAGTGGTCCATGAGGAACCGGACCGTCACGCCACGTGCCTGTGCACGTGCCAGCGACTCGAAGAACGGCCGGGTGGTGTCGTCGAGGGACGCGATGTAGAACTCCACGTGCACGAATCGTCGCGCGGCGTCGACGGCGTGCGTCATCTCCGCGAACGCGTCGTCGTAGTGCGGGTACAGCTCGGCCTGGTTGCCGCCGACCAGCGGCATGGACCCGAGCTGCCGGTTCAACTTCGTGATGCTCTCGAGCCACGTCGGCCACGGGTGGTCGCGGCGCACCCGCTCGATGCCCTCGGTCTGCTCGAGGATGTAGCGGTTGATCTCGGTCTGCTTCTCGCGGCGGGCCCGGGGGAGCTTCGAGGACCCGAGCAGGAGGAACACGACGAACCCGATGTAGGGGATGAGGAAGATCGCCAGCAACCAGCCCGTCGCCGTCTGCGGCTTCCGGTTGATCGGGACGATGACGAGTGAGAAGGCGCGGATCGCCAGGTCCAACAGGACCAGGACGATGATCAGCGCAACGACGAGCCAGTGCTCCACGGTGTCGGGCCTGTCTCTGCGCGGGGGAGCGCGGTCAGCGGAAGTTGATGAACTGCAGGGGGACGTCGAACTCCTGGCCCTTGAGCAGCTGGATGGTCTGTTGCAGGTCGTCACGGCTCTTCGAGGAGACCCGCAGCTCGTCGCCCTGCACCTGGCTCTTCACGGTCTTCGGCGCCTCGGCACGGATGACCGCACCGATCTTCTTCGCGATGTCCTGCTCGATGCCGTTCTTGAACTTCACCTCGATGCGGAACTCCTTGCCCGAGGGGAACGGCTCGCCGGCGTCCAGGCTCTTCAGGCTGATGCCGCGCTTGATCGCCTTCGTCTGCAGCACGTCGAGGACGGCCAGGGCGCGCTCCTCGGTCGAGGCCTTGATGAGGACGTCCTCGCCGCTGAACGCGACGGATGCACCGACACCCTTGAAGTCGTACCGCTGCTCGATCTCCTTCGCCGCCTGGTTGAGGGCGTTCTCCGCCTCCATCTTGTCGACCTTGCTGACCACGTCGAAGGAGCTGTCTGCCATACCGTCCAGCCTATCGGGCGCCACGCCGCCCCGTGCCGGAGGCCCGACCCGGCCCGGTGCGAGTGTCTTCCGCCCGGCCGTGGTCGCGACCACCTCCGAACATCGGCTATGCTCTTCACCGCGCCTTCGGTCGGTGACGACACGGGCCGGGTGCGCACATGGCGAGTTACCCAAGCGGCCAAAGGGATCTGACTGTAAATCAGCCGGCGTATGCCTCCGGGGGTTCGAATCCCTCACTCGCCACGTGTCAGCCGCAGTCCTCTGTCGGCTCGTCGGAATGGCCCCGTCTCCGGACGGGGCCATTCGCGTTGCTGCCGGTGCTCTCGCGGAGCCGGGGCCGCGGCAGAGCTGCGGTGGGGCAGGATCGGGGTATGTCGAACCCCTCGGTCGTGTCCGCTGCTCCTGATGCCCTCGCCGACCTGGCGGAGGCGATCGCCCGCGAAGCCGCCGCGCTCGCCGCGCAGCGCCGCGCCGAAGGGGTCGAGGTCGCGGACCGCAAGTCGAGCATCGCGGACGTCGTGACCGCTGCCGACCGCGAGGTCGAGGCGCTGATCCGCCGACGCATCGCCGAAGCACGCCCCGACGACGCCTTCTTCGGCGAGGAGTCCGGCGCCGCCTCCGGCACCTCCGGCCTCACCTGGGTGGTCGACCCCATCGACGGCACCGTCAACTACCTCTACGGCAGCCCCGTCTACGCCGTGAGCATCGGCGTCGTCCGCGGCGTGCCCGACCCGGCGATGTGGGAGCCCGTCGCCGGTGTCGTCATCGCCCCGGCCACCGGGCAGGTGTACCGCGCGGTCGCCGGGGGAGCGGCGAGCCTGGACGGACGGCCGATCGCGGTCGCCACGCCGGAGTCCCTGGCCGAGACGCTCGTCGCCACGGGCTTCGGGTACACGGCCGAGCGTCGGTGGGAGCAGGCGGCCGTCCTCGCCGGACTCATCACCGAGGTGCGCGACGTCCGCCGCGCCGGAGCAGCCGCGCTGGACTGCTGCGCCGTGGCGGTCGGCACGGTCGACGCCTACTACGAGCGGGGCATCAACCCGTGGGACATGGCAGCCGGTTCGATCGTGGCCGCCGCTGCCGGAGCGGACGTCCGGACGTGGGAGGTCGGCGACACGCGGTCCTTCCTCTTCGCCGCGCCGAGCATCGTCGAGGACCTCGCCACCCTGGTCCGCACGCTCGAGGACGACGTCCTGGGGTCCTGAGTCCGGCCACGCGCTGACGCACCGGCTGACGTCCCCGTGCTCGACACCCGCTCTGGGGGGCATGCACAGGCGTGCAGGCGACTGGCGAGGACCGGGGTCCTTTGCTAGCGTTCATGAGTCCCGTTACCTGCTCGTTACCGACGAGCGCCCGTGCCTCGAACTCAGGATCATCACCGAACGCATGCTCGACTCCTCGCAGACGCCCACGACCATCGACCGCACCGCCCCCGGGGCGGTCCCGTCCGTGCACCTGACGAGACGAGCTCGGATCGAAGCCGAACGTGCCGCCGCGAAGACGTCCCGCCGTCGGTCGGACGTCGACCGTTCGGCTGCCGGAACCTCCCGTGACGCGGCTCGTCCGGCGCCCGTCAGCTCCGGCCCCGCGACGCCGCCGGCCCCCTCGTCGCCGGTCCTCCCCGCCTCGAGCGCCGCACCGCTGACGCCGCCGGCGCCGTCCTCGCCGGTCGTCGCGCCGCTCGCCGAGCGCGCTCCGGTGCCGCGTGCCACTCGTCGCGCCTCTGCCCGTCGGGCCCCGGTGACGAAGCAGGCCACACGCAGCGCGACCCCGAAGGCGGCCCGCTCCGCCGCCCCGACCGTCCCGGTGATCGCCGACGGCCCTCGGGTGGACCGTGCCACGCGGCACATCGCCCGCACCGTTCCCGCTACCGGTCGTGCGACCCGGGCCTCCGGGGTGTCCTTCCGTCGGACGGCGTCCCGCGTGACGGTCGTCGGCGCGTTGCTCTTCACCGCTGGTCTCGTGGTCTCGACTTCGCTGCCGGCACAGGCCCTCTACGTCCCGCAGCCGGGCGCCGCGACCGTCCGCGCCTCAGTGCAGGACGCACAGTCGCTGTCCGTCGGTGACGCCGTCGAAGGTCCGGTGGACCGTGACGCGTACACCGTGTCCGAAGCGCAGCGGAGCGTCACCCCGGCGGCCGGCACGGCGACCGACTCCTCGACGTTCACGAACGACGCGAACGGCACGATCCAGTGGCCGTTCCCGGTCGGTGTGCCGATCTCCTCGGGTTTCGGTGGCCGGCAGGTCGCCGGGTGCTCGTTCTGCTCGACGTTCCACCAGGGCGTCGACTTCGCCCCCGGTGCCGGCACCGCGATCGGAGCCGTGGCCGACGGGACCGTCATCAAGGTGCAGGCGAACGACGGCGGCTTCGGCAACGACGTCTGGGTCGAGCACGACGTCGACGGCAAGCAGTTCGTCAGCGTCTACGGGCACATGCTCGACAACTCGTTCCAGGTCGTGCAGGGCGAGCAGGTGAAGGTCGGCCAGACCGTCGGCCTGGTCGGCAGCTCGGGCAACTCGACCGGGCCGCACCTGCACCTCGAGATCCGCATCGACGGTGTCCCGGTGGACCCGCTGGCCTGGCTCCGGGCGAACGCGAACTAGCCCTCAGGGACGGCACGCCCGGGCGTCACGGTCGGTTCCGGACCACCGTCGCGGGTCTGCTATCCTCGTGTGGTGCCGCTCGCGGTACTCGCCCCGATAGCTCAGTGGTAGAGCACTTCCATGGTAAGGAAGGGGTCGTCAGTTCAATCCTGACTCGGGGCTCTGACTCGCAGTGTCGTCACTTCGCGGTGATCACTGCGGATCCATGGCGGGGTAGCTCAGTTGGTTAGAGCACACGGCTCATAATCGTGGTGTCGCGGGTTCAAGTCCCGCCCTCGCTACCGCGCTGGTCGAACAGGTGTCGCCAGCGGGAACGACGTGAAGACGGCAAGGCCCGGCGCAGCAGCGCCGGGCCTTCGTCGTTCCCGCCCCGTCCTGCGCGGTCGGCCGCTCCCCGAGGACCCGTCCCGCGCCTCCCGTCCGGCCGCTGTCTGGCGGGACCGGGGCCGAACCGCGGCGCGGCCGGGACCGGTGCCGGGGCGCGACCGGCACCGGGCGCGAAACCGACAGACCTGCGCCGTCCGACCCCGCGCATCTGTCGCTCTGGCGTCCGCGTCGGGGCCCGCCGCCACCGGCCAGCGGTGGGGGTGCCCCGTCACGGTCTGGTGGGATCGGGGCGCGAAACGGACAGATCTCCGCCGTCTCACCGCGCACATTTGTTGCTTTCGCGTCTGCGTCGGGGCGCGCCGCCGCCAGCCGCTGCCTCAGCGCAGCGAGGTGCCCGACACGTCGACGCGGTCGGTCCGGTGCAGCAGGACCCCACCGCCGTGCAGGGTGGTCTCGACGAGGGCCGTGACGTGGTGCCAGGCCTCCCGACGCCGCTTCGCGCCGATCATGCCGCCCGCGACGGCCGCTCCGTGGCCCGCGTGGCGCAGGGTGAGCACCGCGTGGCCCGGCGTCGCGGACAGGGCGACCTCGTACCGCCGGTACTGCCGTGCGGGACGGACGAACGCGCCGAACAACGCCGTCGCGATCCGGTCTCCGGCGACGACGACGAGGCGTCCGCTCTCGGTGACGACGTGGTGCCCGTGCGCGCGCAGGGCGGCGTCGATGAGATCCACCGCGGTGCACCGGTGGTGTTCGAGCACCGTGTACTCGGTCGTCGTCTCCATCGCCACTCCCCGCGGGTCCGCTCGGTCGTCCCCCGACCAACGCCTCGGCAGCTTAACCGATGCAAACTCATGTATGTCCGGGCGTGCGAGGGCCTCGGTAGACTGCTGCGGTGTCAGTGAACCCCGAGCTCGTCGGCAGGACGTTCCCGCCGGCCCCGCCGTACCTGGTCGGTCGCGAGAAGGTGCGCGAGTTCTCCCGCGCCGTGTTCGCGACGAACCCGATCCACTCCGACCCCGCAGCTGCCCGAGCCGCCGGGCACGCCGACGTCGTCGCACCGGCGACCTTCGCGGTCGTCGTGCAGGAAGCCACGCTCGCTCAGCTCCTCGCCGAGCCGGACGCCGGCATCGACTTCTCCCGCGTCGTGCACGGTGAGCAGCGGTTCGCCTACGCACGCCCGATCGTCGCCGGTGACGAGCTGACCGCCACCTTGGCCGTGACGAGCGTCAAGACCCTCGGCGGCAACGCGATGGTCACCGCCGAGTCGACGGTCGTCGACGCCGACGGCGAGCACGTCGTCACCGCCACGTCCACCCTCGTCGTCCGAGGAGATGACGCATGACCGACACCGCCTCCGACCTGCAGGTCGGCACCGTCGTCGCGGAGCGACAGGTGCACCTCACGCGCGACTCGCTCGTCCGGTACGCCGGCGCCTCCGGCGACTTCAACCCGATCCACTACCGTGACGACGTCGCCGCGTCGGTCGGCCTGCCCGGTGTCCTGGCGCACGGCATGCTCACGATGGGCTCGGCTGTCCAGCCGGTCGCCGAGTGGCTCGGCGACCGCGGCTGGGTCGCCTCGTACGGCGTCCGCTTCACCCGTCCCGTCGTCGTGGACCCGACCGACGGGGCCGACGTCGGTGTCGTCGCCAAGGTCGGCACACTCGACGAGCAGGGCCGACCGCTGCGCATCGACCTCACCGTGACCGCCGCCGGGCAGACCGTGCTCGGCAAGGCTCAGGTCACGGTGGCGTTCCGCCGACCGTGACGGACACGACGCTCGCCGAGCTGACCACCCTCCGCGTCGGCGGCCCGGCCGGCCGCCTCCTGGTCGCGGACACGACCGACGACCTCGTCGCCCACGTCGTCGAGGCGTGGTCGGACGAGGACGACTGGCTGGTCCTCGGTGGCGGCAGCAACCTGCTGGTCGCCGACCAGGGCTTCCCCGGCACCGTCGTCGTGGTCCGCACCCGCGGGGTCAGCGCCGAGTCCGACGACGACGGGGTCACCGTCCGCGTCGCGGCGGGGGAGCCGTGGGACGCGTTCATCGCGACGACCGTCGAGCGCGGGTGGACCGGCCTGGAGGCCCTCAGCGGCATCCCGGGCACGGTCGGCGCCGCCCCCGTGCAGAACATCGGCGCCTACGGGGTCGAGCTGTCCGACGTGCTCACCGCGGTCGACTTCCTGGACGCCGAGACCGGGGAGCGGTCCTGGGTCCCCGCGTCCGAGCTGGCGCTCGGCTACCGCACGAGCACGCTGAAGCACGGGCGCCGCGGCGTCGTCCTGACGGTCGAGTTCCGGCTCGGCACGGCCACCGACGACGGCGTGCCCGTGCGGTACGCCCAGCTCGCCGGGTCCCTGGGCGTCGAGCTCGGCAGCCGCGTCGCCCCCGCCGACGTCCGCGCCGAGGTGTTGCGGCTCCGCGGGTCGAAGGGCATGGTGCTCGACGACGCCGACCCGGACACCTGGAGCGCCGGGTCCTTCTTCACCAACCCGATCGTTTCGGCCGGGTTCGCCGAGACGATGCCCGCCGACGCACCGCGCTGGCCGGCCGGCGACGACGTGAAGCTCAGCGCAGCGTGGCTCATCGAGCACGCCGGGATCCACCGTGGGTACGGCGTGCCGGGGTCCCGAGCGGCGATCTCCTCGAAGCACACCCTGGCGCTGACGAACCGTGGGGGAGCGACGGCGGCCCAGGTCGCCGAGCTCGCGCGGTACGTGCAGCTGACCGTGGCGAACCGCTTCGGGGTGACGCTCGTCCCGGAGCCGGTCGTGGTCGGCGACCTGTTCGCCTGACATCCGGCGCGCCGACGCCGCACCGCGCCCGGTGATCCCGCCCCGTCGTGCCCGGCCACTGCGCCCCGTGCTCGGTGGTCTCGCCCCGTGAACGACATCGCGCCCCGTGAACGACATCGCGCCCCGTCTCGACGGGGCGCGATGTGCGAAGCGGGGCGCGACGGGCGGGGTGTGATCGCGCTGAGGTCAGCCGAAGAAGCGAGCCAGCCGCGCGACGCCCTCGGCGATGTCGTCGTCGCCCAGTGCGTACGACAGCCGCAGGTAGCCGGAGGGACCGAACGCCTCACCGGGGACGACCGCGACCTCGGCGTGCTCGAGGATCAGGTCGGCGAGTTCGAGGGTCGTGGTCGGCGTGCTGCCGGCCCACTCGCGACCGAGGAGCGCGGTGACGTCCGGGTAGACGTAGAAGGCGCCCTGCGGCTCCGGCGTCACGAAGCCCGGGATCGCGTTGAGGCCCGCGACGATCGCCTTCCGACGGCGGTCGAAGGCCTCGCGCATCGCGATGACGGGCTCCTGCGGGCCGTTCAACGCCGCGATCGCGGCCCGCTGCGAGATGTTCGAGACGTTCGACGACAGGTGGGACTGGAGGTTCGACGCGGCCTTGATCGCGTCGGACGGGCCGATCATCCACCCGACCCGCCAGCCGGTCATGGCGTACGTCTTGGCGACGCCGTTGACCAGGATGGTCGTGTCCGCGAGGGCCGGGACCTGCTCGAGCACCCCGGAGAACGTGATGCCGTCGTAGACGAGGTCCTGGTAGATCTCGTCGCTGATCACCCAGATGCCGTGCTCCAGCGCCCACTCGCCGATGGCGCGGGTCTGCTCAGCCGAGTAGACGGCGCCGGTCGGGTTCGAGGGGGAGCAGAAGAGCAGCGCCTTCGTGCGCGGGGTCCGCGCCGCCTCGAGCTGCTCGACGGTGACCAGGTAGCCCTGGTCGCTGCCGGCGAAGACGTCGACCGGGACACCGCCGGCGAGCCGCACGGCCTCGGGGTAGGTGGTCCAGTACGGCGCCGGCAGCAGGACCTCGTCGCCGGCGTCGACCACGGTCTGGAACGCCTGGTAGACGGCCTGCTTGCCGCCGTTCGTCACGACGACCTGCGACGGGTCGACGGCGATGCCGGACTCCCGCGCGGTCTTGTCGGCGACGGCGCGCTTGAGGTCCGGGAGGCCCGTGGCCGGCGTGTACCGGTGGTTCGCCGGGTCCTGCGCCGCCGCGACGGCCGCGTCGACGACGTGTGCCGGAGTGGCGAAGTCCGGCTCGCCGGCGGCGAAGGAGATCACCGGGCGACCGGAGGCCTTCAGCGCCTTGGCCTTGGCATCGACCTTGAGGGTGGCGGACTCGGCGATGGCGGCGATCCGGGAGGCGATACGGGGCCGTGTGCTGGTGTCGGGGCTGTCGGTGGGCTGAGGGCTGGCGGCGTCGGTGCTCACGGGTTCAGCCTACCGACGCGCCGCGCCGGAGCATCCGTCAAGTGGACACCGCCGTCGCGACTCCCGTACACTGTTCTGCGGCGGTTGAAGTCTGTGGAAATCGGACTTCTTCTCCCTGGAACGACCGGATCCCGCACGGGTGGACGTTCCGAAGGGCGGTGGCTCAATTGGTAGAGCAGCGGTCTCCAAAACCGCAGGTTGCAGGTTCAAGTCCTGTCCGCCCTGCACATCGGGAAGGGTTGAAGTGGCGAGCAAAGACGTGGAGACGACCGACGACGTCGTCGCCCAGGCAAAGGTCGACCGCGCACAGCGCCGCGGCCCGTTCGCCGCGATCGCACTGTTCATCCGCCAGGTCTTCGGCGAACTGCGCAAGGTCGTCACACCGACCCGCAAGGAACTCTTCAGCTACACGGGTGTCGTGCTCGTGTTCGTCGTCGTGATGATGATCCTCGTGTCGGTCCTCGACTTCGTGTTCGGTCTCGGCGTCGGTTACGTGTTCGGCAACGGCCCCACGGCCTGACCCAGCCGGCATGAACCCCGGCGCGTTGCACTCCTGGCGCGCCCGGCCTGTCCGCAGGTCCGACCGCTCCGGTCCTCCTCGGGGTACGGTCTCCCGGAGACGGCGACCCGTTCCCCGCCCGGGACGCGAGCGCCAACCCGATCCGCACCATCGAACGGAAAGAACCGACTGTGTCTGACTACTCCCGCGACGACATCGACCTCGCGACCGCTGCCGAGCAGTCTTCCGAGGTCGAGGAGAACCAGGAAGGCGACGTCGAGACGAGCGAACTCCGTTCGATCGACTCCGCCGAGGAGCGCGCGATCTCGGTCGAGGACGAGGACGACGAGTCCCTCGGTCTGAGTGACGAGCCGGACGACGGCACGGTCGCCGCCGAGCTCGACGAGACGCTCGCCGCCCTCGCCGAGTCGCGTGACCCCGAGGCCGACGCGGTCGTCGACGACGCGCTCGAGATCGACACCGCTGACGAGGCCGAAGCCGCCGTCGAGGCCGTCGAGGACGAAGAAGAGTCCGAACTCGAGGACGAGACCGCCGCCGAGGCGAACGAGACCATCGCTGCCGAGGAGTCCGCGGACGCCCTCGGAGCGATCGCCCCGGAGTCCGAGGTCGACGTCGCCCCTGACGCCGAGGTCACGATCACGGCCGAGGACGACGAAGAAGAGTCCGAGGTCGACCCGTACGAGGCGTTCAAGGCCGAACTGCGGATGAAGCCGGGCAAGTGGTACGTCATCCACTCCTACGCGGGCTTCGAGCGCCGCGTGAAGGCGAACATCGAGAACCGCATGGTCTCGATGTCGATGGAGGACTACATCTACCAGGCTGAGGTCCCGATGGAGGACGTCGTCGAGATCAAGAACGGGCAGCGCAAGCTGGTCACCCGCGTCCGGATCCCCGGCTACGTGCTCGTCCGCATGGACCTCGACGAGGACTCGTGGTCGGTCGTCCGTCACACCCCCGGTGTGACCGGCTTCGTCGGCAACGCCCACAACCCGACCCCGCTCCGCTTCGACGAGGCCTTCGGCATGCTGAAGTCCCTCGTCCAGGTCGCCGAGACCGCCCCGACCAAGGGTGGCGCGAAGGGTGGCGGTGCCGCACAGGCGCAGCCCCAGGCTGAGGTCGACTTCGAGGTCGGCGAGACGATCACCATCAAGGAAGGCTCGTTCGCGGGTCTGCCGGGGTCGATCTCCGAGATCAAGCCGGAGAGCGGCAAGCTCACCGTGCTCGTCTCGCTCTTCGAGCGCGAGACGCCGGTCGAGCTCAGCTTCGACCAGGTGACCAAGCTCTAGAGCTGGACACCATCCACTAGACTGTTCGAGTTTGGGTCCGCGCGCCTGGTGCGCTGCGGGTCCGTCACCGCGATCCGGAACCGCCGGAGACGCGGGAGAGTGCACGGATCCCCGTGCGTTCGATCCCAGGAGGAAAGCGAAACATGGCACCGAAGAAGAAGGTCACGGGCCTGATCAAGCTGCAGATCAACGCGGGCGCCGCCAACCCGGCACCGCCGATCGGTCCGGCGCTCGGTCAGCACGGCGTGAACATCATGGAGTTCTGCAAGGCGTACAACGCCCAGACCGAGTCGCAGCGCGGCAACGTCATCCCGGTGGAGATCACCGTCTACGAGGACCGTTCGTTCACGTTCATCCTCAAGACCCCGCCGGCCGCCGAACTCATCAAGAAGGCCGCGGGTGTGAACAAGGGTTCCGCGACGCCGCACACGGTGAAGGCCGGACGCATCACGGCGGACCAGATCCGTCAGATCGCCGAGACCAAGCAGGCAGACCTGAACGCCAACGACATCGAGCAGGCGACGAAGATCATCGCCGGTACCGCTCGTTCGATGGGCATCACGGTCGAGGCCTGAGCCTCACCCTCCACACCCCAGTACTCACCGTGGGAGAGCCGCGCCGGCTCGCCAACCACGTATCTCGCAAGGAGACCACCATGGCGAAGAAGTCCAAGGCGTACCGCGCCGCGGCCGCGAAGATCGAGGCCGACAAGTTCTACACCCCGACCGAGGCAGTCGCCCTGGCGAAGGAGACCGGCTCTGCGAAGACCGACTCCACCGTCGAGGTCGCACTGAAGCTCGGCGTGGACCCGCGCAAGGCGGACCAGATGGTGCGCGGCACCGTCATCCTCCCGCACGGCACCGGCAAGACCGCCCGCGTCATCGTCTTCGCGACGGGTGCAGCCGCTGAGGCCGCCATCGCCGCCGGCGCCGACGAGGTCGGTGGCGACGAGCTCATCGCGAAGGTCGCCGAGGGCTACACCTCGTTCGACTCCGCGGTCTCCACCCCGGAGCTGATGGGCAAGGTCGGTCGTCTCGGCAAGGTGCTCGGCCCGCGCGGCCTCATGCCGAACCCGAAGACCGGCACCGTGACGCCGAACGTGGCCCAGGCCGTGAACGACATCAAGGGCGGCAAGATCGAGTTCCGCGTCGACAAGCACTCCAACGTGCACTTCGTCGTCGGCAAGGCCTCGTTCACGCCGGAGCAGCTCGACGAGAACATCACCACCGCGCTGGACGAGATCGTCCGTCTCAAGCCGAGCGCCGCCAAGGGCCGCTACATCATGAAGGGCGCCGTCTCGACGACCTTCGGCCCGGGCATCCCGCTGGACGTCAACGTCTTCTGATCCTGGTCAGCGGCGGATCGTCCTGACCCGCAGCAGAACAGCAGAACAGCACCACAGCACCACACGAACGGCCCGCACTCCGGTGCGGGCCGTTCGTCGTTTCCGGACGAGTCGACGGACCAGTACCGTGGGCCCGTGCGGATCCTCGTGAACCCCCTGCGGCTCGCTGCCGTGATCGCCATCGTCGCCGCCATCGTGGACGACCTGCAGCGGGCGCTCCAGAACGGGTTCGTGTTCTGGAACTTCTTCGGGTACTTCACGAACCAGTCGAACATCCTGGTCGCCGTCGTCTTGGTCCTCACCGTGGTGGCAGTGATCCGCCGCCGCGAGGCAGGCCGCCGCCTGGACCTCTTCCGTGGTGCGGCCACGGTGTACATCGCGACGACTGGCCTGGTCTACAACACCCTGCTCGCCCAGGTCGGACAGGCCGTGGGGGCGTCCTGGTCGAACGACGTCCTGCACCGGTGGATCCCGCTGTACGTCGTGCTGGACTGGCTGCTGTTCTCCGACCGCAGCCGCCTGGCCTTCCGCGACGTCTGGTGCTTCCTGGTCTACCCGGCGGTCTGGCTGGTCGTGGTCGTCAGCCGCGGTGCGACCGACGGCTGGGTGCCGTACCCGTTCCTCGACCCGGAGTCCGGCTACGGCGTCGTCGCGCTGTACTGCCTGGGCGTCGCGGTGTTCATCGGCCTGATGGGGCTGATCGTCGTCGCGCTGTCCAGACTGCGGCTGATCCCGGTCAGCGAGCGTCCCGCAGTCGGTCGAGCACCAGGTCCGCGAGGGCGATGAGACCCCGGATCGCGTCGTCGTCGCGGTCGATCCACCGGCACTCGGGCTCGTCGGCGACCGGCACGAAGTCGTCGTGCTTCTCCCACACGAACAGCGTCCGGTCCGCGCCGAGCACGTACTGCTGCCACCAGACCTGCCGCATGTAGTGTCGGGGGACCCGGGTGAACCCGTTCGCGGTCGTCTTGATCTCGGCGAGGAGCAGGCGTCCGTCGCGGTCCAGGCCGACGCCGTCCGGCGTCGCCAGGTGTGCCCGGTTCGTCGCCGCGTGGAATAGGTGTGCGGAAGGCTGGATGCCGTGCGTCGCGGCGACCCACGAGGCGATCACGGGTTCGCGTTCCTTGCCGTGCTCGGTGTAGACGTTCCCGGCGAACCGGGAGCCGTACCGCTTGTCGGCGACGACCGCATCGACGGCACGCAGCGAGGCGAGGCGGGCGACGTCGGTCGCCGTGATGCCCATGGCGCGGGCGCGGAGCCAGGCGACGCGGTCCGAGGAGTGTGCGACGATCCGCTCGGTGTGTCCGCGGAGAGCCGTGAAGGTGTCGTGCGCGCGGGCGGGTCGAGCAGTGCCGGCGGACCGCCCGCCGGACGACGTGCCGGAGCCTGCCGACGTGTCGGAGCCTGCCGACGTGTCGGAGCCTGCCGACGTGCCGGAGCCGGGCTGGGCCTCCCACCCGTCATCCAGGTCGCCCCAGAGAGTGGGCTGCACGATCGTCACCCCACGATTGTCCACCCGACCACCGGCAGGGGCGAAACCGGCACGCGGTCGGACGGTGCCGGTCAGGAGACCAGCTGCCGCCCCTCGGCGGGGTGCCGGCCCTCGGTCAGTTGCCGCCCCTCGGCCAGGGTGACCAACTCGTCGACGCCCGCGGGGGAGAGTGCGTACGCGATGGCGAGGGCTGCGGCACCCTGCAGCGCGGCGATCGACCCGGCGCGGGACTGTGCGATCACGAGGTGTTCGGTGGCGAGCGGCATCGAGCGGGAGTAGACGACCTCCCGGACGCCGGCGAGCAGGTGCTCCCCGGCCTGGGTGATCGAGCCGCCGAGGGCGATGACGGACGGGTTGATCAACGAGACGCAGGTGGCGAGGACCTCGCCGATGTCGCGGCCCGCCTGGCGGACCGCCCCGATCGCGTCGAGGTCGGACCGTGCGACGAGGTCGACGACGTCCGCGCTGGTGTGGACGTCGTGCCCCTTCGCGCGGAGCGACCGGGCGATCGCCGGGCCGGAGGCGACGGCCTCCAGGCAACCGGTGTTGCCGCAGTGGCACGGGACGTCGCCCGCACGGGAGACACGGACGTGCCCGATGTCACCTGCGGTGCCCTGCGCGCCACGCTGGAGCCGGCCCTCCGACACGATGCCGGACCCGATGCCGGTGGCGACCTTGACGAAGAGCAGGTGGTCGAGGTCCGGCCAGCCGTGCGCGCGTTCCCCGAGCGCGGCGATGTTCACGTCGTTGTCGACGAGCACGTGGGCACGGACGTGCTGGCGGAGCCATCCGGGGACGTCGAAGCCGTCCCAGCCGGGCATGATCGGCGGGTTCGCGGGACGTCCGGTGGAGAACTCGACGGGGCCGGGCAGGCCGATGCCGAACGCGATGACGTCGTCGCGGACGCGGCCGACCGAGTCGAGGAGCTCGTCCACGACGCCGACCAGCCACTCGAGGGTGGGGACGGGACCGGCGGCGATGTCGATCCGAGCGTCACGGCTGGCGAGCTGCGTGCCGACGAGGTCGGTCACGGCCACGCGACCGTGCGAGGCGCCGAGGTCCGCGGCGACGACGAGCCGGGCGGCGGGGCGCAGGGCGATCTGTGCGGGGGGACGTCCGCCGGTGGAGGCGGCGGTGTCGACGGCACCGACGAGTCCGACGTCGACGAGTGCGTCGATGCGCACGCCGATGGTCGAGCGCGCCATCCCGGTGAGGGCAGCGAGTTCACCACGGGTCCGCGGGACGCCGTCTCGCAGGATCTGGAAGAGCTCACTGGCCCCGACCGGCGGCGTCGTTGCCGTCCGAGTCAAGTCGACCATGCTCGGAGTGAACCACACATCCTCCGAGCCACGCAACGAAGGTCGTCGAACTTCTCCGAACTTTTGCTTGACCGCCGACAAAAGGGCCCATAGTGTGACGAGCGGTCAGCGAAGACCACATCTCGATGAGGAGAACACCTGGTGCCCCAACCGCTCTCGGTCCAGCTCTACACGGTGCGTGACGCACTGACGACGGACCTCCCCGGAACCCTGGCGACGATCGCCGACATCGGTTTCACGAACGTCGAACTCTTCGGCTTCGTGGAGCGTGCCGACGAGTACGCGGCCGCTCTGCAGCAGGCCGGTCTGACCGCGCCCAGCGGGCACGCACGTCTGCTGGACGCAGACCAGCAGGAACTCGAGCGCATCCTCGGCGCGAGTGTCACCGTCGGGCTCGGCACCCTGATCGACCCGCACGTCGACGAAGCCCGCTGGACCACCCGCGAGGACGTCGAGGCCATCGCCCGACAGTTCAACGACCTCGCCCCGCGCGCCGCCGACCACGGCCTGGCGCTCGGGTACCACAACCACGCGTTCGAGTTCTCGAACCGCATCGACGGCACGAGCGCCTTCGAGGTCTTCGCCGGGGCACTCTCCGACGCCGTCGTCCTCGAGCTCGACACCTACTGGGCGAAGGTCGGCGGTGACGACCCCGTGGCCGTCCTCGGCCGGCTCGGTGACCAGGTCCGCTTCCTGCACGTCAAGGACGGCGACGGCTCGCACGACGACAAGCAGCAGGTTGCGGTCGGCAAGGGGATCATGCCGGTGCGCGACATCGTCGCCGCCGCACCCGACGCCCAGCAGGTCATCGAGCTCGACGACCACGACGGCGACGTCGTGCAGGCTGTGCGCGACTCGTACGCCTTCCTCGCCGGAGCACACGCATGAGCGCCGCGGGACGCGTCGGCGTCGGCGTGATCGGCGCCGGCGTCATCTCGGACCAGTACCTGTCCAACCTGACCGTCTTCCCCGACGTCGAGGTCCTCTTCATCGCTGACATCGACCTGCCCCGCGCAGCGTCGCAGGCCGAGAAGTGGGGCGTGGCGGGCTCCGGCACGGTCGACGAGCTGCTGGCGATCGACGACATCGAGATCGTCGTGAACCTCACGATCCCGGCCGCGCACGTCGAGGTCGCCCTGCAGGCCCTGGCCGCCGGCAAGCACGTGTGGGGCGAGAAGCCCTACGCGCTCGACCGACAGAGTGCGGCGCAGCTGCGCGACGCCGCGCTCGCCGCAGGCAAGACGGTCAGCGTTGCCCCCGACACGTTCCTCGGTGCCGGACTGCAGACCGCGCTCCGGACCATCCGGGACGGTCGCATCGGGAAGCCGCTGAACGGGCTCACCCTGTTCCAGAGCCCCGGCCCGGAGTCCTGGCACCCGAGCCCCGAGTTCCTCTTCGCCTACGGCGCCGGCCCGCTGTTCGACATCGGCCCGTACTACATCACGACCCTCGTGCAGGCGTTCGGACCCGTCGCGAAGGTCACCGCCACCGCATCGAAGTCCCGCGCGACCCGCACGATCGGCTCGGGCCCGAAGGCCGGCACCGAGTTCCCGGTCGACGTCCCGACGAACCACTCGGCACTGATCCAGTTCGAGAACGGCGGCAGCGCCCAGAGCGTCTTCTCGTTCGAGTCCGACCGCGGCCGCACCGGCTTCGTCGAGATCGCGGGCGAGACCGGTACGGTCGTGTTCCCCGACCCGAACAACTTCGACGGCGACACCGAGCTGTACGCGCTCGGCGCCGACGAGCCCGAGACGATCCCCGCTGTCGGGTCCACCTACTCGCGGGGGACGGGCGTGGTCGACCTGGCTCGCTCCCTCCGCGCTGGTGAGGAGAACCGGGTCCCCGGTGCCCTCGCCTTCCACGTCCTCGACGTGATGGTCTCCATCGCCGAGGCCGCCGAACGTGGTGAGACCGTGCTCGTCGAGAGCACGGTCGCACCCTCCCCGACCCTCCCCGAGGGTTGGGACCCCGCGGAGCAGACCCTGGCCTGACCAGGTCCAGCCGGCCGGACCCTGGTCCGACCCGACCCTGCCCCGTCCCACACAGCAGCACCCAGCACCACCACCGAGCACCACCCTCCTGCACCATCTCAACGACGAGAAAGTAGAGAGTCATGCGCACTGCCATCCGCGCACTGGCCATCACCGCGGCCGCGGCACTCACCGTGTCCGGCCTCGCAGCCTGCTCCTCCGGGTCGTCCGGTTCCGCCGGCGACTCGAAGACGCTCACCTACTGGGCGTCGAACCAGGGCACCTCCCTGCAGAACGACAAGGAGGTGCTGACCCCCGTCCTGAAGAAGTTCACCAAGGAGACCGGGATCAAGGTCGACCTCCAGGTCATCGGCTGGAACGACCTCCAGACGAAGATCCAGACCGCCGTCACGTCGGGCCAGGGCCCGGACGTGGTGAACATCGGCAACACCTGGGCGACCTCGCTCCAGGCCACCGGCGCCTTCCAGGAGTTCGGTGACTCGGAGATGAAGGCGATCGGCGGTGCCGACAAGTTCGGCAAGGTCGCGCTCTCCACCGGTGGTGCCCCCGGCAAGACCGTCACGAGCGTCCCGCTCTACGGCCTCGCCTACGGCCTGTTCTACAACAAGCAGATGCTCGCCGACGCCGGCGTCGAAGCCCCCACCACCTGGGAGGAGCTGACCGCCGCGGCGAAGAAGCTCACCACCGGTGGCAAGTACGGCTTCAGCCTCGCCGGTGGCTCGTACACCGAGAACGCGCACTTCGCGTTCATCAACTCGGCGCAGAACGGCGGCGAGTGGTTCGACAAGGACGGCAAGCCGACCTTCGCGTCGGACGAGAACGTCGACGGCATCAAGCGCTACATCGACCTGATGCAGGACACCAAGGCGGCGAACCCCTCGAACGCGCAGTACGACAACGCGAACCAGTCGGTCGCGGACTTCGCGAACAAGAAGGCCGCGATGATCCTCAACCAGAACAACGCGAACACCACCATCGAATCGCTCGGCATGAAGTCCGACGAGTTCGGTGTGGTGCCGCTGCCGGCACCGAGTGGCGGCGAGCAGATCGCCAGCTTCCCGGCCGGCATCAACCTCTCGATCTTCAAGAACACGAAGAACAAGGAGGGCGCGCTGAAGTTCGTCAAGTACATGACGAGCCCCGACACGCAGACCACGCTCGACAAGCCGTACGCGGCGCTGCCGGTGCTCGCTGCCGCGGCCGACTCCGTCACGGACGAGCAGACGAAGACGTTCCTCGACATCTACAACAACAAGGCGAAGCCGCTCCCGCTGGTGCCCGCCGAGGACCAGTTCGAGTCCACGGTCGGCAAGGCGATGAACGACATGTTCGCCAAGATCGCAACGGGTTCGAAGGTGTCCGACAAGGACATCAAGGACGCGCTGCAGACGGCCCAGGACCAGGTCTCCCAGGCCGCAGGTTGATCTGACGGGAGGCCCGGATCGCGTCCGCGAGGGCGCCGTCCGGGCCTCCCGCCCCACCGCTCGAACCACCTCCACCCCAGCCGGAAGGCCTGCCCATGTCCACGACGGTCCTGCCAGACTCCGAGGCCATCGACCTGACGCACACGAAGGCGCCGACCCTGTCGGGTCCGCCCCGTGGGAAGCGCCGCGTCCCGTGGCTCCCGTACGCGCTCGTCGGTCCCGCGATCCTCTTCGAACTGCTCATCCACATCGTGCCGATGCTCGTCGGCATCTGGATCAGCTTCGTCCAGCTCACCAAGTACTTCATCGCGAACTGGGGCGCCGCCCCGTTCGCCGGGCTGCGCAACTACTCCGTCGCGGTTGACTTCGATCAGGCCATCGGTCGTGGGCTGCTCAACTCGTTCCTCATCACCTGCGCGTTCACGATCCTCGTGGTCGGGCTCTCCTGGGGCTTCGGCATGGCCGCCGCCGTCGCGCTGCAGAAGCCGTTCCTCGGCCGAGGCCTGTTCCGCACGCTCTTCCTGATCCCCTACGCGCTGCCGATGTACGCCGGTGTGATCACCTGGAAGTTCATGTTCCAGCGTGACTCCGGAGCCCTGAACCACATCCTCGTGGACCAGTTGCACCTGTTCGGAGCCAACCCGCCGTTCTGGCTGATCGGCAACAACGCCTTCGTGGCCGTCGTGGTCGTCGCCATCTGGAAGACCTGGCCGTTCGCGTTCCTCATGCTCATGGCGGGTCTGCAGTCCGTGCCGGCCGACGTGTACGAGGCCGCGTCGGTCGACGGTGCCAAGCCCTTCCGCCAGTGGCGCTCCATCACCCTGCCGATGGTCCGCCCGGTGAACGTCACCCTCGTGCTCGTGATGTTCCTCTGGACGTTCAACGACTTCAACACACCGTTCGTGTTGTTCGGTTCGACCGCACAGCCCCCGGCCGCCGACCTGCTGAGCTTCCACATCTACAACGCGTCGTTCATCACCTGGAACTTCGGCTCCGGGGCCGCGATGAGCGTGCTGCTCCTCCTCTTCCTGCTCGTCGTCACCGGCATCTACCTGGCCGTCACCAACCGGAGGTCCGTCCGTGCGTGAAACAGTGGGCGCAAAGTCCTTCAAGGTCATCGTCCTCGTCCTGCTCACCGTCTTCACGGTGGTGCCGCTCTACGTGATGGTCACCACGGCGATCAAGCCGCTCGGTGACGTGCAGAACGACTTCACGTGGATCCCGTCGAACATCACCTTCCAGCCGTTCATCGACATGTGGTCGACCGTCCCGCTGGCGCGGTACTTCGTCAACTCGCTCGTGGTCTGCACGGTCGCGACGGTGTTCTCGCTGATCATCGCCACGTTCGCCGCCTACGCGGTGTCGCGGTGGAACTTCAAGGGCAAGAGCGCCTTCACCACGACGGTGCTCTCGACCCAGATGTTCCCCGGCGTGCTGTTCCTGCTGCCGCTGTTCCTGATCTTCACGAACCTCGGCAACTCACTCGGCATCCAGCTCGTCGGCAGCTGGCTCGGCCTGATCATCACGTACCTGACGTTCACGCTGCCGTTCTCGATCTGGATGCTCGCGGGCTACTTCGAGACGATCCCGCGGGAGCTCGACGAGGCCGCGATGGTCGACGGGTCCGGCCCGATGGGCGCGCTGTTCCGCATCATCCTGCCGTCGGCCCGCCCGGGTCTCGTGGCCGTCGGCATCTACTCGTTCATGACGGCCTGGGGTGAGGTGCTCTTCGCCTCCGTCATGACGAACGGTCTCGGCTCCACGCTCGCGGTCGGTCTGCAGCAGTACTCGACGCAGACGAACGTGTACTGGAACCAGATCATGGCCGCGTCGCTGGTCGTGTCGATCCCGGTCGTCATCGCGTTCCTCGTGGTGCAGCGCCAGTTCGTCGCCGGTCTGACCGCCGGTGCGGTGAAGTAGCCGTACCCCACTGACGGGAGGCGCGGCGCGGGTCCGTCCCGCACCGCGCCTCCCGTCCGTCATGCGGCCCCAGCCGCCGCTCGACCGACCACGCACGACAGGATGGACACATGACCGAGACCCGTGGGCGGCAGCTGCTGCCCGGCCAGACCAGCCGCGTGCACGTGTACGACGTCGAGACGCGGACCGCGCGGCTGGTGTTCGCCTCGGACACGGTGCTCGTCGAGGCCCCGAACGTCCTGGACGCCGACACGCTCGTCCTGAACGGCGACGGGGACCTCTGGCTGCTGCCGCTGCCGGAGGCCGGGACCGTCCTCGACGAGACCGCCCTGGTGCCGGTGCCGATGGACGGCGTGCCCGAGATCAACAACGACCACGTGCTCGACCCGTCGGGGGAGTCCGTCGTCGTGAGCGCCCGCGACGGCGAGCTGTACCGCGTGCCGCTGCCCGCCGGGGGAGCGGGCGTCCGGATCACGGACACCGCACGCGCCCTGCCCGTGGTGCGGAAGTACTACCTGCACGGCATCGCCCCGGACGGGTCGACGCTGGCCGCCATCGTCGGCGACCTGTCCGAGGACGGCGTCTGGACGACCGACGTCGCGCTCGTCGACCCCGTGACGGGAGAGCCGACCTTCCTCACCCGGGACGAACACCCGACGGACGGTTGCTCGTACGCCGGAGACGTCCTGCTGTTCAACACCGAGCGGTTCACCCCCGGCACCGCACAGCTCGCCGCGCTGCGGGACGGGTCGACCGAGCCCGTGCAGATCACCGGCGACGAGCGGGTGAACTGGTTCCCGCACGTCTCCCCGGACGGCACACACCTGCTGTACCTGTCGTACGAGCCGGGCGTGCAGGGGCACCCCGCCGACCACCGCGTGGAGCTCCGGCTGCTGCCCGGGGTCCTGGCACGGGGTGCGCGGATCGCGGTGGTGCCCGAGACCCTGGTCACCCTCGACGGCGGGCAGGGGACCGTGAACGTCCCACCGTGGGCGCCGGACTCGTCGTGGTTCGCGTACTGCGACTACCCGGTCACGACGGCGGGCTGACTCGGGAACACCGGTGTTGGTGCGCCGCGCCGCGGCGATCCGCGGTGCGACGCACGAACACCGGTGTCCCGCCACTGACCGGTCCTCCCGCCCGGCGGATCAGCCGCCGACTAGACGTCGCGCACCTGTCCCTGCTTGATGTGGAGCCGGCGCTCCGCCCGCCGCGCCACCCACGAGTCGTGTGTCACGATGACGACCGTCAGCCCGCGGTCCTTCCACTGCCGTTCGATGAGGCCCATGATCTCGTCACGGGTGCCCTCGTCCAGCGCACCGGTCGGCTCGTCCGCCAGCAGGACGGTCGGGTCCTTCACCAGCGCGCGGGCGATCGCGACGCGCTGCTGCTGGCCGCCGGAGAGCTCGGCGGGCAGGTGGTCGAGACGTTCCTCGAGGCCGACCTCACGCAGTGCGGTCGTGGCACGTCCGCGGACCTCGGCACGGGACCGGTTGGCCAGGCTGCCCGCGAACGCGGTCTCGACGTTCTCCAGCGCGGTCAGGGTCGGGATGAGGTTGAAGCTCTGGAACACGAAGCCGATCTCGGTGGCCCGGACGTCGGTGAGGGCACGGTCGCCGAGGGAGGCGACGTCCCGGTCGCCCAGGTGCACCGAGCCACTGCTCGGCCGGTCGAGCGCACCGAGCATCTGCAGCAGCGTCGACTTGCCGCCGCCGGTCGGCCCCTGGACGGCGACGAGCTGCCCCTGCGGGATCTCGAGGTCCACCCCGGCCAGCGCGGTGACGGTGCGGTTCTTCTGCCGGTACGTCTTCGTCACGCCCGACAAGCGGTACGCGGGTCGGGAGGCGATGGGCACGCCACCCGTGGCGGCTGCGGTCTCGGTGGTGGTCACGATGGCTCCTGGATCGGTCGTCTGGATGGTGGGTGCTGTCGGGTGTTCGCGGTTCGTCGACCGCATCACGCCACGCTCCGCAGCGCTTCCGCGGGGCGGAGACGGGAGGCCCGCCACCCGCCGAGCGCGCCGGCGAGCAGTCCGCCGAGGACCGCGAGCCCGATCGCGAGCAGGATCACCTCGACGGTGACCGGGGCGTGCAGGACGACGTCCGTGGTCGCCGTCGTCTGCCCGCCGCCGCCGAAGCCGCCCGCGGGGGCGCCGCCGGTCGTGCCGCTGCCGGCCGCTGCCGTCGCGGCCGCTCCGGGCACGGCACCGCCCGCGCCGGGCCCGGTCCGGGTGCTGGTGGCGGCGCTCGCCGAGACCGTGGGGGCGATCACGTTCACCACGAGGATGCCGACGAGTCCGGCCGCGGCGCCGATCACGCCGCCGATCAGGCCCTGCACGAGTGACTCGCCCGCGACCTGCCGGGTGATGCGGCCGTTCGACCAGCCGATGGCCTTCAGCGTGCCGAACTCTCGGGTCCGTCGGGTGACACCCGAGATGGTGAACAGGATCGCGATGAGGAACGCCGCCGCCAGGACGACGATCGACAGCCACCGGCCGAGGTTCGACACGAGCGTCGAGGCCGTCGCGAGGGAGCCGGACACGCTCGAGGCGAGGTCGGACTCGGTGGAGACGGTCGCGCTCGACAACGCCTTCTGCAGCGTGGTCTTGATCGTCGCGACGTCCGAGGACGACTCCGCGGACACGTAGATCGAGGTCACCTTCCCGGTCAGGTCGGCGAGCGTCTGCGCGGTGTCGAGCGGGATGTACGTGTTCGATCCGGTGGTGGACGCGGACCCGGTCGAGGCGACGATCCCGATGACGTCGAACGTCTTCCCACCGATCGAGACGGTGTCGCCGACGGCCTTCGACTCGCTCTTCGCGTACGCGGAGTCGAGCACGGCGACGTCCTTGCCGGCGTCCGCCGTGGTGAAGGTCCGGCCCTTCGTGGTCTCGGTGCTGGTGAGCGGGCCGACCGTGTCGCCGGACACCGGGATGCCGGTCACGGTGAACGAGTCGACGCTGAACGAGCCGCCGCCGAAGCCGCCGCCGCCCTGGTCGGTGCCGCTCGGCGGCCCGCCCTGTGCTGCGCTGTCACTGCTGCTGCTGCTGCTGCTGCCGTCGCTCTGCTCGACCTGCCCCGAGAACGTGCTGTTCTCGAGCGTCAGGACCCCGGTCGCGGCCTCGACCCCGTCCGTGCCGGTGACCGTCGCCACGTTCGCCGCGCTCAGGGTGCTCGACCCGCGGGACACCGCGAGGCGGGACTGGGACAGGTCCGTCGACCCGCTGCTGCTGTCCGACGAGCCCTGGTCGCCGAAGTCGAACGACGGACGCCCGGTGCTGCTCGACGACGGGGTCTCGGTCTTCGTGACCGTGATGTCGGTGCCGACGCCGTACACGGACTGCAGGACGCTGGACTGGGCGGACTGCACGCCGCTCGCGATCGACGACACGATGACGACGAGCGCGATGGCCAGTGCCATCCCGACGGCGATGATCACCGTCTGCTTCTTGCGGTTCGTCAGTTCGCGCCTGAGGTAGGTCAGGAACATGGTTCTCCTCGGTGGGGGCCGGCTCGGGAGCACCGGTCGCGCGGATCGCGCGGCGGGGGCCGACGAGGAGAACCTAGGAAGCGCCGCCAAGGGCACCCCTTCGGTCCGCTATGAGGACGCAATGGAGGTCAGGACGCGTCACCGTGGGTCCGCCGGAGGTGCTCCGCGTACCCGCCGGGCGTCTGGCCGTGGAACCGGCCGCTCGTGCTCGCGCCGTGCGCCTGGCTGATCACGACCCCTCTCACTGCGAGTTCGATGCACAGGGCGCACTGGGACGGGCCACAGACGGCTCATAGGAATCTCTCGATACTCGAAGACGTGACCATCTCCCAGCCCTCCGCACCCCCGCGTCTCACACGTGCCGACGGTTCCCCGTTGCGCATCCTGGTCGTCGACGACGAAGCCAGCCTCACCGACCTGCTCTCGATGGCGCTCCGCTACGAGGGCTGGGACGTCCGCAGCGCGAACGGTGGCCAGGACGCCCTCACCAAGGCCCGCGAGTTCCGCCCCGACGCGATGGTGCTCGACGTGATGATGCCGGACCTCGACGGACTGCAGGTCCTCAGCCGACTCCGGCAGAACAACGACGACACCCCGGTGCTGTTCCTCACCGCCAAGGACTCCGTCGAGGACCGCGTCACCGGGCTCACCGCCGGCGGCGACGACTACGTCACCAAGCCGTTCTCCCTCGAAGAGGTCGTCGCGCGCCTCCGAGGGCTCATCCGTCGCTCGCAGATCTCCGTCAGCGAGGCCGGGGACTCCCGCATCGTCGTCGGGGACCTGGTGCTCGACGAGGAGTCGTACGAGGTGACCCGCGCCGGCCGCGCCGTCGAGTTGACCGCCACCGAGTTCGAGCTGCTCCGCTTCCTCATGCGCAACCCGCGCCGCGTCCTGTCGAAGGCGCAGATCCTCGACCGGGTGTGGTCGTACGACTTCGGTGGCAAGTCCTCCGTCGTCGAGATCTACATCTCGTACCTGCGCAAGAAGATCGACGTCGGCGAGGAGCCGATGATCCACACCGTGCGTGGCGTCGGCTACGTCATCAAGCCCACCGCCTGACGCCGGGCGCCCTCATGACCCTCCGTCGCCGGCTCGTCCTGAGCATCGTCGCCCTCGTCGTCGCCGTCAGCGCGGTGATCGGGGGCGGCAGCATCGTCGCGCTGTTCTCCATCCAACGCTCGGCGATCGACGAGCAGTTGCAGTACGCGACGAACCGAGCGCAGCGGTCGGTCGAGCAGCAGGGGCCGAACGGGCCGGGGTCGGAGTTCGGTCGTCCGTCGGGCCAGGCGGCCGGGACGCTCACGGTCTACGTCGTCGACGGCAACGTGGTCGCGGGGAGCCTGCTCGACAACTCCGGCAAGGTCGACCAGCTGTCGAGCGCGGTCGTCCGGCCACTGAGCGGGCTCCGTGTCGACGGGCGCCCGCACACGATCGCCCTCGGTTCCGACGTCGGGCGCTACCGGGTCACGGCGGCCGCTGTCGGGCCCGCGGTCCTCGTCGTCGGCCTGCCCCTCGCCCCGGTGTACGAGAGTGTGTGGAAGCTGTTCGGGGTGGTGCTCGTGGTCACCGGGCTCGCCCTCCTCGCCGCTTCCCTGGTCGCGGCCGCCGCGGTCCGACGAGCGCTCCGGCCACTCGACCGCGTCGCCGAGACCGCTTCCACCGTCGCCCGGATGCCGCTCGACCGCAGCAACGCCCTCGACGGCGTCCGTGTCCCCGACGCCGACCCCGCGACCGAGGTCGGCCGGGTCGGCACCGCGTTCAACCGGATGCTCGGGCACATCGGCAACGCCATGCAGGCCCGGGAGCGGTCCGAGCAGAAGGTCCGGCAGTTCGTCGCGGATGCCTCCCACGAGCTCCGGACGCCCCTGGCATCGATCCGCGGGTACGCCGAACTCACCCGACGGATGGGTGCCGACCTGCCGCCGGACGTCGTCTACGCGATGAGCCGGGTCGAGTCGGAGTCCGTCCGGATGACCTCGATGGTCGAGGACCTGCTGCTGCTCGCCCGCCTCGACGAGGGCCGCGAGATCCAGTTCGCCGACGTCGACCTGACCGGTCTCGTGCTCGACGCCGTGAACGACGCCCACGCTGCCTCGCCGGACCACCCGATCGAGGTCGACCTGCCGTCCGAACCCGTCGAGGTCGTCGGCGACGCCGCACGCCTGCACCAGGTGATCGTCAACCTCGTCACCAACGCCCGGACCCACACGCCCGACGGCACGCGGATCACGGTCGGCATCGCGCCGGCGTCGGACGGCGGTGTCGACCTCACCGTCCGCGACGACGGGCAGGGGATCGACCCCGAGTTCCTGCCGAAGCTCTTCGAGCGGTTCGCCCGCGCCGACAGCTCGCGGTCGCGGACCGCGGGGTCGACGGGACTCGGACTCGCGATCGTCGACGCCGTCGTGCAGGCGCACGGCGGGCGGGTCAGCGTGGCGAGCGAGCCGGGGGACACGGTGTTCACGGTGCACCTGCCGGAGCGCGGCGCGGAGACGGCTGGTGCTGGTGGTGCTGCTGCTGGCGCAGGTGTGACCGATGCGGGTACGGCCGGTGCAGCGGTCGGCTCCGCGGCATCGGACGCGTCGGACTCCGCGGCATCGGACGCGTCGGACTCCGCGGCATCGGGCGCGTCGGACGCGTGGGCCGAGGTGTCGGGGCGTTCCTGACCGGACCGGCGGGGCGGAGGTGGGGCGGGCCTCCAGGCTGGACCCGAGGTTCCGGAACGCGCCCGGGCTGTGGTACCGTTCTGTTCAGCCAAAGACCGCTGGTCGTCGCTGCCGTGCTCACGCATGGACAGTGACCGAAGGTCCTCGTCACGAGGCAGCCCGCGCAGGTGTTCAGAACCACTCCCACACATCGTGCGGGAGCAGCTCCGAGCCTCTGCGCCGGAGCTTTTTTCGTGTGCGGGTTGTGTTCACCACAGCCATGGGACCCGGGGCTGCCAGCAAGAACCCCAAGGAGAACCATGGCGAACAAGGAAGCTGCGGTCGCCGAGCTCACGGAGTCCTTCCGTAGCTCGAACGCCGTTCTGCTCACCGAGTACCGCGGTCTCACGGTCGCGCAGCTCAAGGAGCTCCGCAACTCGATCCGTGAGCACGCCACGTACGCCGTGGTGAAGAACACGCTGACCAAGATCGCGGCCAACGAGGCAGGCATCACGTCGTTCGACGACGAGCTCGCCGGTCCGTCCGCTCTCGCCTTCGTCCACGGTGACACCGTCGCCGTCGCGAAGTCGCTGCGTGCATTCGCCAAGGCGAACCCCGAGCTCGTGGTGAAGGGTGGTTACTTCGACGGTAACCCGCTCTCCGCGACCGAGGTGGACAAGCTCGCCGACCTCGAGTCCCGCGAAGTGCTGCTCGGCAAGCTCGCCGGCGCCTTCAAGGCCTCGCTGTTCGGTGCTGCGTACCTGTTCAACGCACCCCTCTCGCAGGCCGTCCGCACGGTGGACGCCCTCCGCGAGAAGCAGGAGTCCGCGGCCTGACCAGGCACGCGTTCCACAACCACATCACGTACTGAGTAGTAGGAGAAAATCATGGCGAAGCTTTCGCAGGACGAGCTCATCGAGGCCTTCAAGGAGCTCACGCTCATCGAGCTCTCGGACTTCGTGAAGAAGTTCGAAGAGGTCTTCGAGGTCACCGCTGCTGCCCCCGTCGCGGTCGCCGCGGCCGGTGGCGCTGCTGCCCCCGCCGAGGAGGTCGAGGAGAAGACCGAATTCGACGTCGTGCTCAAGTCGGCCGGTGACAAGAAGATCCAGGTCATCAAGGAGGTCCGTGGCCTCACGTCGCTCGGCCTGGGCGAGGCCAAGGCGCTCGTCGAGACCGCTGACGCGAAGATCCTCGAAGGTGCGAACAAGGAAGCTGCCGACAAGGCGAAGGCTGCCCTCGAGGCCGTCGGCGCCACCGTCGAGCTCGTCTGAGTCCGACCTTCTGGTCACGAAGGCCGCTGCCCCTCGGGGCGGCGGCCTTCGTCGTGTGCGGGGGCCGCGGGCGGGCCGGGGGCGGCGACTTTTCGCGCTGAGCGACACGGTTCGCGGCCGGACCCGCGAACCGTGTCGCTGAGCGCGAAAAGTCCCACCGCTCACAGCCGGACACCGTGCGCCCGGAAGAGTGCTCGCAGGCGGTCTGGCTCGACGAGATGCCACCAGGTCACGCGGATGACCGCTCGGACCTCCGGCCGAGACCGGATCCGGTCTTCCCGGACTTTCTCGCGCCAGAGCACCTCCGCCGGGTCCGACGTGCCGATCATCGTCGGATCGCGGTACTTCTGCTTCCCGTCGAACTCGACCACGACTCCCCGGCTCGGGAGCCAGAAGTCGACGCGATCACGTCGCCCGTCAGGCAGGACGAACTCGTGCTGCGGGATCGTCGCCGGCGCTCCGATCTCGACCAGACGGATCGCCGTGAACGACTCCCCGGGTGACTCGTGTCGCTCGTCGAGCGCGGACAGGACGAGCTGAGCACGGGCTGAGCCGCGGGCCGGACCGAGGGGGAGCTCCTCGGCGAGACGGGATGGCTCGATGACCCGTGCTCGGACCGCGGCGTCGACGGCGACTGCTGCGACGTGCACCGGCGCACTGACGATGAGCGCGACAGCCGTGGGGACCGGAGCCGTCACCGGTACGCCGTCGAGTCGCACGGGGTCCACTGCGGGGAGCGGACCCGCGTGCCGCACCAGGCCGGCTCGGTGCACGGTCGTGGTGCGGCGGTCATCGATGACGTGCACGCGTTCTGGCGCTGGCCCGATCAACGGCCAGCCAAGAGCGAGGGCAGCCGTGACATGCGAGAAACCCGTTCCCTCCTCCAGCTCGGGAGCCACCGCACGAGCCCGGGCGAGGTGCCGTCCGGTCTCCTCGAGCGCCTCCCACTCTCCGCGGGGCATGTACACGCCCTGCCGGATCAGGACGACGTCGCCAGACCGGTGCGCTCGCTGCGTTGCTCTCGCGGCACTGCGATCGGCCATGTCGGTTCGGAGGAGGTGCGGTCGCTTCCGGTGGTGCTCCATGGCCCATCGTGTGGTTCCGGATCGCTCCGTCGGTCTCGCCATGCTCGCGCTGTGGACGGCGGCCCGTGGTGGCGCCACTGTGGAGGACGAGTACGTTTCGCGCCCAGCGACACCGTTCGGGCTCCTGAGCGCGAGTGGTGTCGCTGGGCGCGAAACTCGGGCCAGGGCGGCCGCGGGCCAGGGCCGCTACGCGAGCGTGCTGTGGCGGCGGCCGTAGGCCACGTAGAGCACGGCGCCGGCGACCATCCAGATGCCGAACGCGATCCACGTCCCCGAGCCCAGTGTCACCGCCAGGAACAGGCAGAACAGGACTCCGAGCACCGGCACCACGGGGAAGAACGGCACGCGGTACGACCGTTCCAGGTCCGGCTGGGTCCGACGGAGCACGATCACCGAGACGTTCACGAGGGCGAACGCGATGAGGGTGCCGATGCTGGTCGCGTCGGCGAGCTCCCCGAGGGGGAGGAGCGCCGACACGATCGTGACCACGATGCCGACGATGAGCGTGTTCGCGATCGGGGTCCCGGTGCGCGGGGACACCCGGCCGAACACCTTCGGCACGAGACCGTCACGCGCCATGGTGAGCAGGATGCGGGTCTGGCCGTAGAGCACGGTGAGGACGACACTGGCGATCGCGATGACGGCACCGACCGAGAACACGAGCGCGACGACGGGCAGCCCGGTGACGTCGACGACGATGCGGACGAGTGAGGCCTCGTCGGCCGAGAACGACGTCCACGACCGCGCGCCGATCGCCGCGACGGCCACCAGGATGTACAGCGCGGTGATGAGCGCGATCGACCCGATGATGGCGCGCGGCAGGTCGCGGCGGGGGTCCTTCGCCTCTTCGCCGGCGGTTGATGCGGCGTCGAACCCGATGTACGAGAAGAACAGCCGAGAGGCCGCCGCGCTGACGCCCGCCGCGCCCATCGGGGCGAGCGGTTCGAAGTTCCCGACCCGGAACGCCGAGAACGCCACGATGACGAAGAACACCAGCAGCGCGATCTTCACGAGCACCATCAGCGTGTTCACCCAGGCGCTCTCCTTCGCCCCGGGCAGCAGGATCAGCATCGCGACGAGGACGAGCGCGGCCGCCGGCAGGTTGACCACCCCGCCGTCACCCGGAGGCGCGGACAGCGCGGTCGGCAGGTGCAGTCCGAAGACGCGCAGGGTCTCGTCGACGTACTCGCTGGCACCGACGGCGACGGCGGCGACGGACACCGCGTACTCGAGGACCAGGCACCACCCGCAGACCCAGGCGATGCCCTCGCCCATCGTCGCGTACGTGTAGGAGTAGCTCGACCCGGAGGTGGGGACGGCACCGGCCATCTCCGCGTAGGACAGTGCCGAGAGCAGCGCAGCGACGCCGGCGAGGACGAAGGAGATCCAGACGGCGGGCCCGGCGAGTGGCACGGCGGTGCCGAGGACGACCAGGATGCCGGTGCCGAGGGTCGCGCCGACGCTGATCATGGTCAGGTGCCACACCCCCAGGGTCCGGCGGAGCGGCTGTCCGTCGACCCCCTCCGCCGCCTCTGCGCGGAGCTGCTCCACGGGCTTCCGCCGGAGGAGCTGACGGGCGAGTGACGGCGCGGACGACATGGGACCTCACGGGAGCGCTGGCGGGGGACGGGTCATCGTCCCACGGCCCCCGGACGGGGTCCAAACCGGACGCGTCCGGTCCTCCACGCGGGAGGCCCGGATCACCTCCGTCCACAGCCGTCGGCGAACGCGTCGGGCCGGGTCGGTGGGCGGGCGTACATTCATGCGAGGACGACGCCGCGAGGCGTGGAGAGGGTGTCGATGAGTCAGATGGGCGCCGTCGCCGGTGGCGGCGGGATGCGTGGTGGTGGGCCGGGCGGCGGGCACGGCCGCAGCCGGATCTCCAGTGGGGACCCGGACGCGCAGCGTGCCGCGAACGCGGAAGCGCCCCGGATCCCGCACCTGCTCCGGCGCATCGCGGCGCTCTTCGTCCCGCACCGTCGCTCGATCAGCCTGACCGTCGTCCTCGTCCTCGTCGGGGCCGCGGTCTCGGTGATCCCGCCCCTCCTGACCCAGCAGGCCTTCGACCGCGGGTTGTTCCCGCCCGGCGGACGTCCGGACGTGCCGGTCCTCGCCGAACTGGTCGGCGGCATGATCGGGCTGTGGATCCTCAGCGCCGGCATCGGCGTCTGGCAGACCTACCTGACCGCGACGGTCGGCAACAGGGTCATGGGCGCCATGCGGATGCGGCTGTTCGGGCACCTGCAGCGCATGGAGCTGGCGTTCTTCACCCGGACCAAGACCGGCGTGATCCAGAGCCGGTTGCAGAACGACGTCGGCGGCGTCGCGAGCGTGCTGAACAACACGATCTCGTCGGTGCTCGGCAACACCGTCACGGTCATCGCGGCCGTCGTCGCGATGTTGCTGCTGAGTTGGCAGATGACCCTCGTGGCCGTTGTGCTCCTCCCGCTGCTCGTGATCGCGCAGCGCAAGGTGGGCAAGGTCCGCGCACGCATCGCCGCGCAGACCCAGGAGTCGCTGTCGGACATGACGACGATCACGCAGGAGACCCTGAGCGTGTCGGGGATCCTGCTCGCGAAGAGCTTCAACCAGCAGCGCAGCGAGATCCACCGCTACGGCGACGAGAACCGCAACCAGATCGGGCTGCAGGTCCGCCAGCAGATGTCCGGTCAGTGGTTCTTCGCGATCGTGCAGATCTTCCTGTCCATCATCCCCGCGGTGATCTACCTGGTGGCCGCGTACCTCATCGAAGGCGGCATCCCGATCACCGCCGGCACGATCGTGGCGTTCACGACCGTGCAGTCCCGGCTGCTGTTCCCGACGGTCGGCCTGCTCCGGGTCGTCCTCGACCTGCAGACCTCCGGCGCGCTGTTCGCCCGCATCTTCGAGTACTTCGACCTCGAGCCCGCGATCACGGACGCCCCCACGGCGAAGCCCGTCGACGAGCGTCGGGTCGGGCACGTGGCCTTCGACGACGTCTCGTTCGCCTACCCGGACGGCGAGCCGGACAAGCCGACCCTGCGCGGCGTCTCGTTCGAGTTGCAGCCGGGGCAGTTCGCGGCCTTCGTCGGACCCTCGGGCGCGGGCAAGACCACGATCTCGTACCTGGTCCCGCGGCTGTACGAGGCGACGGCGGGCTCCGTCCGGTTCGCCGGGCAGGACGTCCGCGACATCGTGCACGAGGACCTCATGGCGCACATCGGCATCGTCAGCCAGGAGACCTACCTGTTCCACTCGTCGATCGGCGACAACCTGCGGTACGCCAAGCCCGACGCGACGGACGCCGAGCTGGAGCGTGCGGCGCGGGCGGCGAACATCCACGAGACGATCGCGTCGTTCCCGGACGGCTACGACACGATCGTCGGGGAGCGGGGGTACCGGCTCTCCGGCGGCGAGAAGCAGCGGATCGCGATCGCCCGGGTGCTGCTCAAGGACCCGCCGGTCCTCGTGCTCGACGAGGCGACGAGTGCGCTCGACTCGATCTCGGAGCGTGTCGTACAGGCGGCGCTGGACACCGCGGCCCGCGGGCGGACGACCATCTCGATCGCGCACCGGCTGTCGACCATCCGTGATGCCGACGTCGTCTTCGTCCTCGACCACGGCCAGATCATCGAGCAGGGGACGCACGACGAACTCCTCGCGCTCGGTGGCACGTACTCGACGCTGCACGAGCAGCAGAGCGACCCGGTCGTGACCGCCCGGAGCTGACGCGGCGGCTGACCGGCGGCCCACCTGGCGTGCAGACCGGCGGCAGACCGCGGCCGACCACCGGTGCCCGATCGGAGCGGCGCCAGGTGTGCCCTGGCTGAGCATCCGTCGCCGGAGGACGCACAGCGGAACCGCCCGCCTAGACTCGTCGGGTGCGTTACGCGAACTCCGTCGTCGACCTCGTCGGCGACACCCCGCTGGTCAAGCTGAACCGGGTCACCGCCGGGCTCCGGGCGACCGTCCTGGTCAAGGTCGAGTACTTCAACCCGGGCGGCTCCGCGAAGGACCGCATCGCGACGCGGATCATCGACGCTGCCGAAGCGTCCGGTGACCTGCGCCCCGGCGGCACGATCGTCGAACCGACCTCGGGCAACACCGGTGTCGGCCTCGCCCTGGTCGCCCAGCAGCGCGGGTACCGCTGCGTGTTCGTGCTCCCCGACAAGGTCGGCGAGGACAAGCGGAACGTCCTGACCGCCTACGGCGCCGAGATCGTCGTCACCCCGACCGCCGTCGCTCCCGAGGACCCGGAGTCCTACTACTCCGTGTCCGATCGCCTGGTGCGCGAGATCCCCGGCGCCTACAAGCCGAACCAGTACGCCAACCCGAACGGCCCCCGCAGCCACTACGAGACCACGGGTCCCGAGATCTGGCGCGACACCGAAGGGCAGCTCACCCACTTCGTCGCGGGTGTCGGTACCGGTGGCACGATCTCCGGCACCGGTCGGTTCCTCAAGGAAGCCTCCGACGGACGCGTCCGGATCGTCGGCGCCGACCCCGAGGGCTCCGTCTACTCCGGCGGCACCGGCCGTCCGTACCTCGTCGAGGGCGTCGGCGAGGACTTCTGGCCGCCCGCGTACGACGCCGGCGTGCCGGACGAGATCATCGCCGTCTCGGACGCCGACTCGTTCGCCATGACGCGGCGCCTCGCCCGTGAAGAGGGACTGCTCGTCGGCGGGTCGAGTGGCATGGCCGTGGTCGCCGCCCTCCGTGCCGCCGAGTCGCTGTCCGAGGACGACGTCGTCGTGGTCCTGCTGCCCGACGGGGGACGCGGCTACCTCGGCAAGATCTTCAACGACCGGTGGATGCGGTCCTACGGTTTCGCGGAGACCGACGACGAGCGCTCCGTGGGGGACCTGATCGCCGGCAAGGACGGCCGCCTGCCCGATCTCGTGCACGCGCACCCGTCAGACACCATCCGCGACGTGATCGACATCATGACGAAGTACGGCGTCTCGCAGATGCCCGTCCTCAGCGCCGAACCTCCCGTCGTGATGGGCGAGGTCGTCGGCGCGATCGAGGAGAAGGCCCTGCTCGAGCAGGTCTTCACCGGAGCCGCGGCCATGGCCGACGCTCTGTCCCCGTTCGTCGGCGACCCGCTGCCCCTGATCGGCATCGGCGAGTCCGTGTCCGCAGCCCGTCGCGCCCTCGAAGGGGCCGACGCCCTGCTCGTCGTCGGCGACGGCAAGCCGGTCACGGTCCTCACCCGCCACGACCTCCTCACCTACCTGTCCGAGTGACGGCCGCCGCCGCGAACGCCGCCCAGACGGCGACGGCGTGACGGCAGCAAGCACGACGGCAGCCCGCACGACAGCAGCAAGCACGACCGCAGCCCGCACGACAGCCGCCCGCAGGGCCGCAGCACCGCAACCACGCTGCCCACCCGCACCGCCCCACCCAGACCGCACCGAGCCTCCAGGAAGGGGCACCCGCGACATGACCGAGTTCAGCACCCGCGCCATCCACGCCGGCCAGGAGCCCGACGGCCCCACCGGCGCCGTCATCCCGCCCCTGTACCTGACGTCGACCTACGTGCAGGACGGCATCGGCGGGCTGCGGGGCGGCTACGAGTACTCCCGCTCCGGCAACCCGACGCGGGACTCGCTGCAGACCCTGCTGGCCGACCTGGACGGCGGCGTCGCGGCGTACTCGTTCTCGTCCGGCCTGGCGGGGGAGGACGCCCTGCTCCGCGCCTACCTGGAGCCGGGCGCCCGGATCGTGATGGGCAACGACGTCTACGGCGGCACCCACCGCCTGGCGAACCGCCTGCACGTGCCGTGGGGCATCGACCTCGTCACGGTGGAGATGAGCGAGCCGGACCGTGTCCGTGCCGCGCTCGCCGACAGCCCGGCGAAGACCGTGCTGTGGGTGGAGACCCCGACGAACCCGCTCATGAAGATCGCGGACATCGAGACCCTCGCCGCCATCGGACACGAGACCGGTGCACTCGTCGTGGTCGACAACACCTTCGCGTCGCCGGCCCTGCAGCAGCCGCTGTCGCTCGGTGCCGACGTCGTCGTGTACTCGACGACGAAGTACCTCGGCGGGCACTCGGACGTCGTCGGCGGCGCTGTCGTGCTGCGTGACCAGGAGCTCGCGGACAAGGTGCAGTTCGTGCAGTTCGGCGGCGGCGCGATCTCGTCCCCGTTCGACGCCTGGCTGACGATCCGGGGCATCAAGACCCTCAGCGTCCGCATGGAACGGCACTCCGCGAACGCCCAGACCGTCGCCGAGGCGCTGCTCGCCCACCCGGCCGTCGAGCACGTCTACTACCCGGGCCTGCCGGAGCACCCGGGACACGACGTCGCGGCCAAGCAGATGCGCGGCTTCGGCGGCATGCTGTCGGTGGCACTCGCCGGTGGCCCCGAGGCGGCGAAGCGGTTCGCCGAGTCGACCGAGTTGTTCGCGCTGGCGGAGTCGCTCGGCGGCGTGGAGTCCCTCATCGGGTACCCGAGCGAGATGACGCACGCGTCGGTCAAGGGCACCGAGCTCGCCGTCCCGGAGAACGTCGTCCGCCTGTCGGTCGGCATCGAGGACGCCGGTGACCTCGTCGCGGACGTGCAGCAGGCACTCGAGCGCTGACCCCGTCCTACGATGAACGGGTGACCTCCACGACGGCGCCGCGGCCGAGCCTCTTCGAGCGCCGGCACCTCGTCGCCACCGTGGGCATGGTCGCGATCGTGGCGGTCTCGGCGTTCCAGAACCTTGCGATGACGACGATCATGCCGGTGATCGCCGCCGACCTGGACGGCGAGGCGCTGTACTCCCTGAGCTTCGCGGCACCGCTCGCGGCCGGCGTGCCGGGCATGGTCCTGGCAGGCAACTGGACCGACCAGGCGGGCGGCCGGGTGGTCGCATGGGTGTCCGCCGCGCTGTTCGCGCTCGGCACCGCCATCGTGATGCTCGCCCCGACGATGCCGGTGTTCCTCGCCGGGCGTCTGGTCGAGGGCTTCGGCGCGGGCGCGATCGACGTGGTCCTCTACGTGCTGGTCGCGCGGGTCTTCCCCGCGGAACTGCACGGGGCGGTGTTCGCCGGGTTCGCGGCCGCGTGGGTCGTGCCGGCACTGATCGGTCCGGCGCTGGCGGGCATCGTGACCGACGCGTTCGGTTGGCACTGGGTCTTCGCGGGTGCCCTCGGCATCGCGGTGGTCGCGTTCGCGTGCCTGGTTCCGACGCTCCGCCGCCTGCACCCACCCGTCCTGGAGGCCCGCCCGCCATGGCACCGCGGGCGCATCGGGTGGTCGGTCGCCGCCGCTGCCGCGGTGCTGCTGCTCAACCTGGCCCCGGACCTGCCCGTCCCGGTCCGGGTCGCCGCGGTGCTGGTCGGGCTCGTCGGCGCCTGGTCTGCGCTGCGCCCACTGCTGCCCAGGGGCACCTTCACCGGCGGGCCCGGCCTGCCGTCGGTGGTCCTGCTCCGCGGGGTCCTGGCTGCCGGGTTCTTCGGCAGCGAGGCCTACGTCCCGTTCCTGTTCCAAGCGCAGCACGGACTGAGCGCCTCGGCTGCCGGACTCGCCCTGACCGTGGCGGCACTGAGTTGGGCGTCGGCGAGTTGGGCGCACGGACGTCTCGGCGAGAGCCGGCTGCCCGCCGCCCGTGCGTTCGGCGCGGGTCTCGGGCTGGTCCTGGTCAGCCTGCTGTCGGCGCTCGCGGTGGCGCTGTTCGACCTGCCCGCCTGGGTGCTCGTCGCCGGGTGGTTCGTCGGCGGCGCGGGGATGGGAGTCGCCTACCCGCGGACCTCGATGCTCACGCTCCGGTTCTCGCGCGAGGGCGACGACGGGTTCGCGAGCTCAGCGCTGACGATCGCGGATGCGTCGGGGAGCGTCGTCGGGCTCGCGGTGGCCGGGCTGCTGTTCACGGGCGCCGGTGGTCGGGACGAGCCCCTCGCGTTCACACTGGTGTTCGTGGCGATGACCCTGATCGCCCTCGTGGGGCTCGTCGCCGTCCGACGACTCGGCGCGGTCCCGCCGCCGCCGCGGCCGGGCGGGTAGCGTGGCAGACCCGGAACGAGGAGGAACCGTGCGCCGCACCGCCGCTGCCGTCCTGACTGTCGCACTCACGGCGACGACGGTCGCGCTCGCCGGGTGCACGGGTACGACCACGGCCGCACCGACCCCGGTCCGGAGCACCGACCTGACGAGTTCCGACGGCGGTTTCGCGAAGAACGCGGTGATCGGTGTGGTGCTCACCGGCGACGCGGCGACACCCGGTGACTCCGAGGACGATCGCTCGCTCGCGACCCGATTCCACGAGGAACTGACCGAGGCCGGGTTCCGGCCGGACGTCCGCGTCGCGGGAGCCGATCAGGCCGCGCGCCAACGTTCGGCCGTCCGTGACCTGGTGCGGACCGGGGCGAAGGCGCTGCTCGTCCGCGCCGCGGACCCGTCCTCGCTCCGGACCGAACTCCGCACCGCACACGACGCGGGCGTGGTCGTGGTCGCGCTGGACGGGGCGCTGCCGTCCTCCGGCGGCGGCAACGACGGACTGTCCTCGGACTACCGCGTCGATGGCGGCGACTCGGACGCGCAGCTGGTCAGCCGGGCTGTGGACATGGTGACGTCGCTGCAGCGTGGCGAGGAACCGTCGACGGAGTAGGGGTCGTCAGCTCCACCAGGCCGGGAACGACCGGGTGATCGTCTCGACCAGCGCCTTCCGCGACCGCCGCGGGCCGCCGAGCCACGCCTCGATGGCGCCGACGAAGCCCTGCGCCACGAAGCCCGCGGCGACCTCGTCGATGATCTCCGGCTTCGCACGCGGGTCGAGCTCTCGGATGTGCATCGTGCTCGACACCGTGAAGTGGTCGACGAGCAGGCGGTGCAGCGAGGCGTCCGCCGGGTCGGGGAGCGCGAGCGCGTAGATCGCGCGATGTGCCGTCACGTGGTCGACGACGGCGTCGATGCCGCGACGGGTGATGGCGGCGAGGTCGTCCGGTCCGGCACCGTGCTCGACGGCGACCCGACGGGCGACGGCGTCGTCCTCGCGGATCCGGTCGAGTTCCGGGGTCAGGACGTCGGCGAGCAACGAGCCGGGGGAGACGGCGTGCGAGTAGAACGTCGCGCGGTTGATCCCGGCGGCACGGGTGACGTCGGCGACCGTGATCTGCGAGACCGGACGGTCGGCGGCGAGGCGCAGGACGGCTTCGCGGAGCGCGGCCGTGGTGTGCAGGATCCGAGCGTCGACCATGACGCTCCTCCCATCTCGATCTGTCCCGCGACGTTGCGCGGTCGGGAGTCCGACGGTACCGCACCGTCCGGCCCGAGCACGCGTCCGCCGCACCGGCGTCGAGGACGGAGGGCGGGCCTCCCGGCGGCGTCGCGGTGGGACCACGCGGGGCCGGTACGAGGAGCGCGGAGCATCGGATCGACGCTTGTCCGCCGTCCGGACGAACCCGTACCATGGTGGAACGGACCGAATCGATTCGAGCGGCCGATCCCACTCTCTCGTCCCCCTCGGAGGATCCCCTCGTGTCCGCGCCCGCGACCACCGGTTCCCAGAAGACCATCCTGCACCCCGGCGATTCCCTGACCCGTGCCCAGCGCCTGGTCTACGTCTTCGTGCTCGGCGCGCTCACCGCGCTCGGGCCGTTCACCATCGACCTGTACCTGCCGGCGTTCCCGTCGCTCGAGCGTGACCTCGGCATCTCCGAGGGAGCCGTCCAGCTCACCCTGACGGCCACGACCATCGGCTTCGCGATCGGCCAGCTGCTCGTCGGGCCCTGGAGTGACAAGGTCGGCCGTCGACTGCCGCTCATCATCGCGACCAGCGTGCACGTCGCCGCCTCGATCTGCGCCGCCCTCGCGCCGAACGTCGAGGTCCTCGCCGTGTTCCGCGTGCTGCAGGGCATGGGGGCCGCGGCCGGCGGTGTCGTCGCGATGGCGACCGTTCGCGACCTGTTCGGCGGCAAGCCGCTCGTCCGGATGCTCTCGCGCCTGGCGATGGTGAACGGCCTGGCCCCGATCCTGGCGCCGCTCATCGGATCGCAGATGCTGCGGTTCGTCTCGTGGCGCGGCATCTTCGTGTTCCTCGCCTGCTACGGCACCGCCGTCGTGATCGCGTCGATCCTGCTCATCGTCGAGACCCTGCCGAAGGAGCGTCGCCAGGAGGCCGGGCACTCCACCATCGGGCAGCGGTACCGGGCGCTCTTCTCGGACCGGATCTTCGTCGGCGTCGCCCTGATCGGTGCGATGGTGTTCAGCGGGTTGTTCTCGTACCTCAGCGCGTCCCCGTTCCTGTTCCAGGGCGTGTTCGGGCTCGATCCGCAGCAGTACGGGCTGCTGTTCGCGGTGAACTCGGTCGGCGTCGTCCTGGGCGTGCAGATCTCGTCGCGGCTGGCGCAGCGGGTCGGCCCGCAGTGGATCCTGGCCTGTTCTACGGCGACGCTGTTCCTGGCGGCCGTGGCCATCGTCGTCCTCGACCAGCTCGGGGCCGGGCTCATCGGCGTCCTCATCCCGCTGTGGTTCTACATCGCCGCCTGCGGGTTCTCGTTCCCACTCGTGCAGGTGATCGGACTCGCGTCCCACGGCAAGGAAGCCGGGACCGCCGCCTCGCTGCTCGGCGCCCTGAACTTCGGCGTGGCCGGGATCATCTCCCCGGTCGTGGGGCTGCTCGGCATCTCGACCGCCACGCCGATGGCGCTGGTGATGGGGTGCACCGCGGCCGTCGCGGTCCTGGTGCTGTGGTTCGTGGTGCGGCCGAGGACCGTGCCGGCGCTGACGCACTGACCCGGGCGTCCGCCGGGTCCGACGGTGGGTGGCACGGCGGCGCGGGCGCTCGCGGCAGCGCTTCGCCTGGACGGGAGGCTCCGCCTGCCTCCGACGCCGCGTGCGGTCTCCGAGACTGGTTCATCTGACACCGGTTCGTCCGACACCGGTTCATCCGACACCGGTTCGTCCGACACCGGTTCGTCTGACACCGGTTCGTCTGACACCGGTTCGTCTGACACCGGTTCGTCTGACACCGGTTCGTCCGACACCGGTTCGTCTGGCGCCGTGCTGTTCAGCGGCGCGCGAGGCCCACGGCTTCGGCCACCAGCAGACCGGCGACCGCGAGCGCGGTCACACCCCCGACGAACACGTACGCGCGGGGCTGCTCGTACCAGGCACGGATGCCGGGCCAGCGTCGGGTGAACTCCCGCGTCGACATCGGTCGGGGGAGCTGGGTGGTGCGGACGTCGAGCGTGTCGACCAGGCGGTCGATGCCGTCGTCGCCCCAGACCTCACCGCGCATCCGGAAGAGGGTGTCGCCGTTCGCGTCGAAGGCCACGAGTTCCCGGCTGGTGCGGTCGACCGCGGGTCCGTGGGTGGCGGCCAGCACCACCTCGTGCACCTGCGAGCGGAACCAGGAGCGCCGCGGGCTGAGGACGCCTCGGATCGCGACCCGCTCCGGGTCGACGGCCACGAACGACGACCGGAGGCGCAGGAACACGGTGAGGACGGCGACGGTGAAGATCCCGACCACCGCGCTGACGACGAGCCAGGGGCCGTTCGGCACGGCCACCCAGACGACGGCGACGGCGATCGGGACGGCCGAGAACCCCATGCTCAGTGCCGTCGAACGCACGAGGGCGGCGCGCGGTCGGATGACCACGTCTGCGGTGCTGGTGTCGAGCGGTGTCGCTCGCGCCGTCGTTGCCCCCACGGCAGGCCTCCTCGTCCCCGAACTGCGCCGGATCGCCCGACAGCCGGCCCCGCATGCCGGGGCTCGACTGCGCGAGCGACGATCGCGCCGGGCACGACTCGTCGCCGTTCCCGTGACGGCGCCTGTGCCGTCCGATGCTGGTGAGCCGACCGGGTCCCTCCGGCGTGCTCGGTCCGGTCAGCATAGGGGAGAGACGGCCCTCGGAACAGGCCGGATGCCGCTTTGCGGACGGTGCCCAGCGGACGGGGGGCGTGGCGGTCCGTCGGCTGGGGGACCAGCGGTGGGCGGGCCTCCCGGCCGGACGGAAGCGACCGGATCAGCGGCGCGAGCGGAGCGGTGCCGTGGCCTGGACGACGGCACTGCCCGGACCACGGCACTGACCGGACGACGGCACTGCCGAGACGACGGAACCCCCGCAGCTGATGCTGCGGGGGTTCCGGTCTCGCTCTGCGGAGGATGGGGGATTCGAACCCCCGAGGGCTTGCACCCAACACGCTTTCCAAGCGTGCGCCATAGGCCACTAGGCGAATCCTCCGAGCCACCACCTCGCGGTGACGACACCCCATGGTACAGGTCCGAAGGGGTGCTCACGACCACCCGTCCGACCGCCCGTCGAGACCACGCGCCCGACCACCCGTCCGACCACCGGCCGCGACCGCCGCCGCTCACGGGTGCCCCGGAGGTCCGTGTCGACGCGAGGTCTATCCTGGGGAGGGTGTCGACCCGCATCTACATCACGTCAGCAGAAGGACACACCGGGAAGAGCACCGTCGCCCTCGGGGTGCTCGAGACGCTCGCCCGCACCGTCGGACGCGTCGGCGTCTTCCGACCGGTCGCGCGGTCCGTCGCCGAACCCGACTACGTCCTCGAGCTCCTGCTCCAGCACACCGCCGTCGAGATCCCGTACGACGACGCCGTCGGGGTGACCTACGACGACGTGCACGCCGACCCGGACGCGGCCCTGGCGACCATCATCACGCGCTTCGGCCAGGTCGAGCGACGCTGCGACGCGGTCGTCGTCCTCGGCTCGGACTACACCGACGTCGGCAGCCCGACCGAGTTGTCCTTCAACGCGAAGGTCGCCGCGAACCTCGGGGCCCCGGTGCTCCTGGTGCTCGGCGGTCGTGACTCGGCCGAGCGCGCGCCCCGCACCGCGGACGACATGGCCCAGGTCGCCGACGTCACCACGAGCGAACTCCGCGCAGAGCACGCCCAGCTCCTCGGTGTCGTGGTGAACCGTGCCGACCCGGATGCCCTCGGCCCGATCGTCGCGAGCGTCACCGCAGCGGTGCACGACCACCACCCCGACGCCCCGGTCTGGGCGATCCCGGAGGACGCTGTCCTCGTCGCCCCGACCGTCCGGGCGCTCCTGGCGGCGACTGGGGCCACCCTGGTCCGCGGTGACGACGCCCTGTTGGACCGGGAGGCCCTGGGCACCGTGGTCGCCGGCATGAGCATGGAGAACGTCCTGCCGCGCCTCATCGAGGGCGGCATCGTCGTCGTCCCCGGCGACCGCAACGACGTCCTCATCGCCACGCTGCTCGCCAACGAGTCGGAGACGTTCCCGAGCATCGCTGGTGTCATCCTCAACGGCGGCTTCGAGACGGCGCCGCAGATCTCCCGCCTGCTCGAGGGGCTGTCGAGTTCCCTGCCGATCGCGCAGAGCGACCTCGGCACGTACGACACGGCGCTCCGCATCACCCAGACGCGCGGCCGCCTCGCCGCGGACTCGCCCCGGAAGGCCGAGCTGGCGCTGGCACTGTTCGAACGGCACGTGGACGCCGAGGCGCTGCTCGCCCGACTCCAGCTGACGCCGTCCGGAGTGGTGACGCCGCTGATGTTCGAGCACGGCCTGATCGACCGGGCGCGCGAGCACCGGAAGCACATCGTCCTGCCCGAAGGTGACGACGACCGCATCCTCCGGGCAGCGTCCACACTGCTGCAGCGGCAGGTGTGCGACCTGACGATCCTCGGCGACCCGGCCGCCATCCGGGCACGGGCGACCGAGCTCGGGCTCGACCTCGACGCTGCGCAGCTGCTCTCCCCGTTCGACCCCGACCTGCGGGAGCGCTTCGCGCAGGAGTACACGGCCCTCCGTGCCCACAAGGGCATGAGCGTCGAGCTCGCCCGCGACACCGTCACCGACGTGTCGTACTTCGGCACGCTCATGGTGCAACTCGGCTTGGCCGACGGCATGGTGTCCGGCGCGAAGCACACCACCGCGCACACCATCCGGCCGTCGTTCGAGATCATCAAGACGCGGCCGGACACCTCCATCGTGTCGAGCGTGTTCCTGATGGCACTGGCCGACCGGGTCCTGGTCTACGGCGACTGCGCCGTGATCCCGGACCCCACCAGCGAGCAGCTCGCCGACATCGCGATCTCGTCCGCCGAGACCGCGACCCAGTTCGGCATCGAACCGCGGGTCGCGATGCTCAGCTACTCGACCGGCGACAGCGGTTCGGGGGCGGACGTCGAGAAGGTCCGCGCCGGCACCGCGTTCGTCCGCGAGCGCCGGCCCGACCTACCCGTCGAGGGGCCGATCCAGTACGACGCCGCCGCCGACCCGACGGTCGCGAGCACGAAGATGCCGGGGTCCCCGGTGGCGGGGCAGGCGACCGTGTTCATCTTCCCCGACCTCAACACCGGCAACAACACCTACAAGGCCGTGCAGCGCTCGGCCGGTGCGGTCGCGATCGGGCCGGTCCTGCAGGGGCTGCGCAAGCCGATCAACGACCTGTCCCGCGGTGCCCTGGTCAGCGACATCGTGAACACCGTCGCCATCACCGCGATCCAGGCGGGCACCGCAGCGCCGACCGCCGCAGCGCCGACCGCCGCAGCGTCGACCGCTGCCGTCCCGACCGCCCGAACAGAAAGCGACCCCTCGTGAGTGCAGCACTCGTCGTCAACTCCGGCTCGAGCTCGTTCAAGTACCAGCTCATCGAACTCGACGACGAGAGCACCCTCGCGTCCGGGCTCGTCGAACGGATCGGCGAGTCCAAGGGGTCCTGGAAGCACACGAACGTGCTGACGGGGGAGACGTCGTCGAACGACAGCGCCGAGGTCCCGGACCACGCCGCGGGTTTCCAGGCGATGATCGACGCGTTCGGCAAGGTCGGGCCGTCCTTCGACGAGCACCCCCCGGCGGTCGTCGGACACCGCGTCGTGCACGGCGGCACCCGCTTCGACGCCGCCACGGTCGTCACCGACGAGGTCGAGCAGCAGATCGACGACCTGTCCAGCCTGGCCCCGCTGCACAACCCGGCCAACCTCGAGGGCATCCGGGCCGCGAAGCAGGTGTTCTCGGACGTCCCGAACGTCGCCGTCTTCGACACCGCGTTCCACCAGACGATGCCGCCGCACGCGTACACCTACGCGATCCCCGCCGACCTGGCCGAGCGGTACCAGATCCGCCGGTACGGCATGCACGGCACGAGCCACAAGTACGTGTCCGAGCAGGCCGCGGTCTTCCTCGACCGGCCGCTGTCCGAGCTGAAGACGATCGTCCTGCACCTCGGCAACGGCGCGTCCGCCGCAGCCGTCGACGGCGGGAGGTCGATCGAGACGTCGATGGGGCTCACGCCGCTCGAGGGGCTCGTGATGGGCACCCGCTCCGGCGACCTCGACCCGGCCGTCCTCATCCACCTGCACCGCGAGGCCGGCCTGTCCTTCGAGGACCTCGACACCATGCTCAACAAGCAGTCCGGCCTGCTCGGCCTCACCGGCAGCGGCGACATGCGGGACGTGCAGGACGCCGCGACGAAGGGCGACGAGACGGCAGAGGCGGCGCTCGCCGTGTACCGCCACCGGATCCGCCGCTACGTGGGCGCGTACACCGCGCAGCTCGGCGGGCTCGACGCCGTCGTGTTCACGGCGGGCGTGGGGGAGAACAACGCGCTGCTCCGCCGTCGCGTGCTCGCCGGGCTCGAGCACCTGGGCATCGAGATCGACCCGGACCGCAACGAGCTGCACTCGAAGGAAGCCCGTCGCATCTCGACGGACGCCTCCCGCGTCGCGGTCCTCGTGATCCCGACCGACGAGGAGCTCGAGATCGCACGGCAGTCGGCTGCCGCCGCGCTCTGACCAGCGTCGCGTCCAGGGTGACGCCCTGACGGACGGGAGGCCCGCCACCGGTCCGGTGGTGGGCCTCCCGTCCGTCACCGGCCAGTCCCGACAGCGGGGCCCGTCCGTCAGCCGAGCGCGTGCAGCGCTGCCGGGATCGGCGTGTCGCCGCTGGTGACCTCGAACTGCCGACCCACGGCCGAGTCGTCCAGCAGCGCGTGCAGGACCACGGCCGCCACGTCCGCGCGGGGGATCGACCCACGGGGGACCGTGCTGCCGACCGTCACCGTGCCCTGCGGTGGCGTGTCGAGGAGGGCGCCGGGGCGGACGATCGTCCACTGGAACCGGCGCATCCGGACGTTCGCGTCCGCCTCGGCCTTCGCGCGGAGGTAGACCTGGAACACGTCGTCCTCGTTCTGCGCGGGCAGCTTCGCACGTTCGGGATCGTAGGCGTCGGCACCCATCGCCGAGATCATCACGAACCGCTCGATGTCCAGACGCACCGCGGCCTCGGCGAGCAGCACGGCGGCGTCCCGATCCACCGAGAGCTTCCGCTCGGCACCGCTGTTCGGCCCGGCGCCCGCGGCGAACACCACCGCGTCCACCCCGCGGAGCCGGAGCGCCAGTTCCTCCTCACTGAGCTGCTCCAGGTCGGCGACGAGAGCTCGCGCACCCGTCTGCTCGACGTCGGAGACGTGCGCGGGGTTCCGGACGATGCCGATGGCGTCGTGACCGGCGTCGGTGATCAGGCGTTCGAGGATCAGGGCGATCTGGCCGTGTCCCCCTGCGATGGCGATCTTCATGGGTTCGATGCTGCTCCTTCCGTCCGGTAGAGTGTTCAGCGGCTCCTCACGTGACGCCATCCAGGCCAACTCCCCCAGGGCGGAAACGCAGCAAGGGTAACCGGGCTCTGGCGGGTGCGTGAGGGGTCTTCTTTCGTTTTCGGGTGAGATGAGCGCAGGGCAACCGGGGCTGTGTTGGTTGCGTGCGTGAGGGGTCTTCTTTCGTTTTCGGGTGAGATGAGCGCAGGGCAACCGGGGCTGTGTTGGTTGCGTGCGTGAGGGGTCTTCTTTCGTTTTCGGGTGAGATGAGCGCAGGGCAACCGGGGCTGTGTTGGTTGCGTGCGTGAGGGGTCTTCTTTCGTTTTCGGGTGAGATGAGCGCAGGGCAACCGGGGCTGTGTTGGTTGCGTGCGTGAGGGGTCTTCTTTCGTTTTCGGGTGAGATGAGCGCAGGGCAACCGGGGCTGTGTTGGTTGCGTGCGTGCGGGGTCTTCTTCGTTTCCGGCCCGGACTTCATGCCCTGTGGAGAGCGGTGTCGAGGTGTCGGCGGTCCCGACTACCCTGGTCGCGTGGTCACCGCCCTGTATCGCCGTTACCGGCCCGAGAACTTCGCCGAGCTGATCGGGCAGTCGCAGGTGACGGACCCGCTCCGCACCGCACTCCGGACCAACCGCGTCAACCACGCGTACCTGTTCAGCGGCCCCCGCGGCTGCGGCAAGACGACCTCGGCACGCATCCTCGCGCGCTGCCTGAACTGTGCCGAGGGCCCGACCGACACCCCGTGCGGCGTCTGCCCCAGCTGTGTCGAACTCGCCCGCGGCGGCAGCGGGTCCCTCGACGTGATCGAGATCGACGCCGCCAGCCACAACGGCGTCGACGATGCGCGTGACCTCCGGGACCGCGCCGTCTTCGCCCCCGCGCGCGACCGCTACAAGATCTTCATCCTCGACGAGGCCCACATGGTCACGCCGCAGGGCTTCAACGCCCTGCTCAAGCTCGTCGAAGAGCCGCCGGAGCACGTCAAGTTCATCTTCGCGACCACCGAGCCCGAGAAGGTCATCGGCACCATCCGGTCGCGGACCCACCACTACCCGTTCCGCCTGGTCCCGCCCGCCACGATGCTCGAGTACATCGAGCAGCTCTGCGCGCGGGAGTCCGTCTCGGTCGCACCTGGCGTGTTGCCGCTCGTGGTCCGGGCCGGTGGCGGCTCCGTGCGTGACACCCTCTCGCTGCTCGACCAGCTGATGGCCGGCAGCGAGGACGGCGCGATCGCGTACGAGCGAGCCGTCGCCCTGCTCGGGTACACCGACGCCGCCCTGCTGGACGACGTGGTCGACGCGCTCGCCGTGGCCGACCCGGCGTCGGCGTTCTCGGCGATCGACCGCGTGGTGCAGACCGGGCAGGACCCGCGGCGCTTCGTCGAGGACCTGCTCGAACGACTGCGCGACCTGATCGTCGTCGCGGCGACGAACGAGAGCGCCGGAGCGGTGCTGCGCGGCATCTCGCCGGAAGAGCTCGACACGATGTCACGGCAGGCCGGGGTGTTCGGCGCCACCGCGCTGTCCCGTGGTGCGGACATCGCGAACCGTGCCCTCACCGAGATGACCGGCGCGACCTCGCCACGTCTGCACCTCGAACTCATGGTCGCCCGCATGCTCGTGCCCGAGGCGGACGACACCCAGCGCGGTGCCCTCGCTCGCGTCGAGCGACTCGAGCGGCGCGTCGGTGTCGGCGATGCCGGGGGACACCAGGCGCCGCCGGAGACGCTGCCGACGGCGGTGCCGGCCGCTGCATCGACCCCGGTGCCGTCCGCTGCGCCGCCTGTCCGGACGGCTCCGTCGAGTGCCGCCCCGGTCGGCACCGCGCCGACTGCCGCGCCCGCTGCCTCCACGGCGTCTGCTGCTCCCGAGACCCCGGCCGCACACACCGACGAAGGTCCTGGCGAAGCCGCGCGGGACGCCGCAGCTTCCTGGGCAGCAGCCGTCCCGTCGAACGCCTCCGCAGCCCGGGCCGAGCCCGCAGCACCGGCTGAACCCGCTGCGGGCGCCGAGCCGGCTGCCGGCGCCGAGCCGGAGGGGCAGGCTTCGCCGTCCTCCACCGGCGTCGGCACCGTCATCGGCGCCGAGCCCGCGGTCCGCTCCGTCACCCCGGTCGGCCTGCAGCAGATGCGGGACACCTGGCCGCAGATCGTCGAGCACGTCCAGCGCGCCAAGCGGTCGGCGTGGGCGGTCGTCGCGACGGCGCAGGTCACCGCGCTCAAGGACGACGTCCTGACCCTGACGTTCCCGAGCCAACAGGACGTCGCCTCCTTCAAGGAGATGAGCGGGCCGGACACCAGCGTCAGCGAACACCTCCGGAGCGCGATCACGGACCTGCTCGGCTTCCGGGTGAAGTTCGTGGCGCGTGGGCCGGGCGCTGCCGGTGCCCGCCCGGCGCAGCAAACCCCGACGCAGCAAACCCCGACGCAGCAAAGCCTGACGCAGCAAAGCCTGACGCAGCAGGCACCCGTTCAGCAGGCAGCTCCACCGGCGCCGTCGACGGGGAGCGCCTCGACCCAGCAGCAGGTTGAGCAGCCGAAGCAGGACCGGCCGCAGGGTCCGACGCCGCAGGAGGCGGTGGCGCAGACGAGCACGGTGTCCGACGCAACGGCGCGGCCACGGTCTGACCGCGCGCAGTCGTCGCAGCCGTCCGCATCGGACGGTCCGTCGTCGGAGCGGACCGCGCCGCCCACGGCTGCTCCGTCGCAGGCCGCGGCCGAGCGATCTGCGTCCGAGCGACGGGCCCCGGAGCGACCCGCTCCCGAGCGACCGGCAGCCGAGCAGCCTGCGACCCAGGACTCCGGCCCCGTGACCGAGTGGGCCGTTGCGACGATCCCGGCCTCGGACCCGACCACCGGTGCGGTGCCCGAGGACGTCGTCCCCGCCTGGGGTGCCCCCTTCGGCGTCGTGCCGTCGGACGCCACGGTCGCGCCGGCCGGACCGGCCGAACCGGTCGAGCCGGCCGCGCCCACCTCGCCTGCCGGGACCACCTCGCCGCCCGAGCCGTCCCAGTCGACGACCGGGGCGACATCCGGTGGCCGCGATCGGGCTGCAGCGACGACGGCTGTGTCCGCCGCGCCTTCCGGTCCGGCCGACGGCATCCCGGTGGACGACTACCCGCTGGACGACGAGCCGTTCGACGACGGCGCTCCGTTCCCGGACCCGGACCACGGCCGGTCCGCACGGGCGACCCGCGCGCCGTCGCGGCCGACGACTCCGCAGCAGAGCGCTCCGCAGCGGAGCGCCCCGACGCAGCAGGCGACGGCGCAGCAGCCTCGCCAGGCGCAGCAGGAGCAGACGCAGCAGGCACCTGGGCAGTCCGGCGCGCGCCGTGCTCCCGTCCCCGGGCGCTACGGCGAGGCGGTGGTGCGTGAGATCCTCGGCGCCCAGTTCATCGAGGAGACGTCACTGACCGAGGGGACGATCTGATGTACGACGGCATCGTGCAGGACCTCATCGACGAGTTCGGACGCCTGCCCGGCATCGGTCCGAAGTCGGCGCAGCGGATCGCGTTCCACATCCTCCAGACGGAGTCGTTCGACCCGAGCCGGCTGTCCGAGCTCCTGGCGGACGTCAAGGAGCGCGTCCGCTTCTGCGAGATCTGCGGCAACGTCACCGAGAACGTGCAGTGCAGCATCTGCCGTGACCCCCGTCGCTCCCCGGCGACAATCTGCGTGGTCGAGGAGGCGAAGGACGTCGCCGCCATCGAGCGCACCCGCGAGTTCCGCGGGCTGTACCACGTGCTCGGCGGTGCGATCAGCCCGATCGACGGCATCGGACCGGACGACCTCCGGATCCAGCAACTCATGGTGCGGCTCGCCGACGGCACGGTGGACGAGGTCATCATCGCCACGGACCCGAACCTGGAGGGCGAAGCGACCGCGACCTACCTCAGCCGGTTGCTCGTGCCGATGGGCATCCGCACGACCCGCCTGGCGTCGGGGCTGCCGGTCGGCGGCGACCTGGAGTACGCCGACGAGGTCACGCTCGGCCGGGCGTTCGAAGGGCGCCGGGTCGTCGGCGGCTGAGCGGACCGCATCCGGACCGTCCGGGGACGGGGCGACGCGGTCGTCCGCGCGGGATCCTTGCGTCGCGACCCGCTCGGACGCAACATCCGTGGAACACCGTCTACGATTGTCGAGCCGCGTGACGTCGCGGTGAACCGTCCCCAGGAGTGCGTGCCCGTGGCCTTGATCGTGCAGAAGTTCGGTGGTTCGTCCGTCGCGGATGCCGAGAGCATCAAGCGCGTCGCGAAGCGCATCGTCGAGACGAAGAAGGCCGGCAACGACGTCGTCGTGGCGGTGTCCGCGATGGGCGACACGACCGACGAACTCGTCGACCTCGCGCACGAGGTCACGCCGATCCCGGCGGGTCGCGAACTCGACATGCTCCTCACCGCGGGCGAGCGGATCTCGATGGCGCTCCTGGCGATGGCGATCAAGAGCCTCGGCGTCGAAGCCTCGTCGTACACGGGCAGCCAGGCGGGCATGCTGACCGACGCTCAGCATGGCAAGGCCCGGATCGTCGACGTCACCCCGAAGCGCGTCCGTGAGGCGCTCGACGCCGGCCACGTCGCGATCGTCGCCGGCTTCCAGGGCTTCAACCGCACCACAGGGGAGATCACCACCCTCGGCCGCGGCGGCTCCGACACCACCGCCGTCGCCCTCGCGGCAGCGCTCGACGCCGACGTCTGCGAGATCTACACCGACGTCGACGGCATCTTCACCGCCGACCCCCGCATCGTGCCGAAGGCCCGCAAGATCGACCGGGTCACCACCGAGGAGATGCTCGAGCTCGCAGCGTCCGGTGCGAAGGTCCTCTACATCCGCGCCGTCGAGTACGCCCGTCGGCACGGTGTCACCCTGCACGTCCGTTCCTCGTTCAGCAACGCCGAGGGCACCATCGTCTACAACCCTGCCGAGGGGGAAACCGTGGAAGAACCGATCATCACCGGCATCGCCGGCGACCTCTCCGAGGGCAAGATCACCGTCGTAGGTGTGCCCGACCAGCCCGGGAAGGCGGCTGAGATCTTCACGATCGTGGCGCGCGCCGGCGCGAACATCGACATGATCGTGCAGAACGTCTCGGCGGCCTCGACCGGCCGGACCGACATCTCGTTCACGCTGCCGAAGGACCAGGGCCAGAGCGTCCTGACGGCGCTCGAGGTCTCGAGGTCCGACATCGGCTACGAGGGCATCCAGTACGACGACCAGATCGGCAAGCTCGCCCTGGTCGGTGCCGGCATGCGGACGAACGCCGGTGTCTCGGCCCAGCTGTTCCGCGCGCTGCACGACGCGTCGATCAACATCGAGATGATCTCGACGTCGGAGATCCGGATCTCGGTCGTCACCCGTGCCGACACCCTGAACGAGGCGATGCGGGTCGTGCACGAAGCATTCGGCCTGGACGCCGACAACGAAGCCGTCGTCTACGCCGGCACCGGCCGCTGAACCCGAGCAGGAGCACCATGACCGACACCCAGTTCACCGTCGCCGTTGTCGGCGCCACCGGCCAGGTCGGCGCCGTGATGCGCCGTCTGCTCGAGGAGCGCGAATTCCCGGCGGACACGGTCCGCTTCTTCGCGAGTGCCCGTTCCGCCGGGACGAGCCTGCCGTTCCGCGGTCAGCAGATCGTGGTCGAGGACTCCGAGACCGCTGACCCGTCCGGCATCGACATCGCGCTGTTCTCTGCCGGTGCGACCGCTTCCCGCTCGCTGGCACCCCGGTTCGCCGCCGCCGGCGCGCTCGTCATCGACAACTCGAGCGCCTGGCGGCTCGACCCGCAGGTCCCGCTCGTGGTCAGCGAGGTGAACCCGGAGGCGATCGACGACGCTGAGAACGGCATCATCGCGAACCCGAACTGCACGACGATGGCGATCATGCCGGTCCTCAAGGCGCTCGACACCGAGTCCGGCCTGCGCCGCCTGGTCGCGACCACCTACCAGGCGGTCTCCGGCAGTGGGCTCGCGGGGGTCGAGGAACTCCTCGGTCAGGCCCGTGCCGCGCTCGAGCAGGACACCGCGGCGCTCACCCATGACGGGTCGGCCGTGACGTTCCCGGAGCCGGTCAAGTACGTCCGTCCGATCGCCTTCGACGTCGTCCCGCTCGCGGGCAGCATCGTCGAGGACGGCTCGGGCGAGACCGACGAGGAGCAGAAGCTCCGCAACGAGAGCCGCAAGATCCTCGACCTGCCGGACCTGCTCGTCGCCGGCACCTGCGTCCGTGTGCCCGTCTTCACCGGTCACTCGATCTCGGTGCACGCGGAGTTCGACCGTCCGCTCTCGCCCGAGCGCGCCACCGAGGTGCTCGCGGCGGCCCCGGGCGTCGAGCTGTCCGACGTCCCGACCCCGCTGCAGGCGGCCGGGCAGGACCCGACCTTCGTCGGTCGCATCCGCGCCGACCAGTCCGCTCCGGCCGGGCACGGCCTCGTCCTCTTCGTCAGCAACGACAACCTGCGGAAGGGTGCGGCCCTGAACGCCGTGCAGATCGCCGAGGTCGTCGTCGCACGGCGCGCAGTCCGCGCCTGAGGCATCCCGGAACTGCACCGACGGCGGCACGTCCGCCGGACGGGAGGCCCGTCACCAGCTGGTGACGGGCCTCCCGTCTGTTCTCCGGCGCGACGGGCCGGCCGTCAGCGGTCGGAGGTAGGCTCGACGGGTGGCAGTGAAGCAGGTGGACCCGATCGATGTCGTCCTCGTCGGGGGAGGGATCATGAGCGCCACGCTCGCCGCGATCATCCACCGACTCGAGCCGGACTGGAAGATCCGGGTCTACGAGCGGCTCGGCTCGCCTGCGCAGGAGTCGTCGAACCCGTGGAACAACGCCGGGACGGGCCACTCCGCGCTCTGCGAACTGAACTACACGCCGGAGTTGCCCGACGGTCGGGTCGACATCGCGAAGGCCGTGACGGTGAACGAGCAGTTCCAGGTGTCGCGCCAGTTCTGGTCGCACCTGGTCGAGGACGGCACGCTGCCCGACCCGAAGAGCTTCATCAACCCGACGCCGCACATCTCGTTCGTCTGGGGCGCGGACAACGTCGCCTACATGCGCGCTCGCTACGAGGCGATGAAGGACCACCCGCTGTTCGCCGGTCTCGAGTACAGCGAGGACGCTGAGCAGATCCGCAAGTGGGCGCCGGCGCTCATCCCCGGCCGCAAGAAGGACCAGCCGATCGCGGCGACGTACTCGGCAGCCGGTTCCGACGTCGACTTCGGTTCGCTCACGCGGCAGCTGTTCGACCAGCTCGAGATCGCGGGGCTCGAGTTCGAGCCGTCCCACCGCGTCACGAAGATCGTCCGCTCGAAGGTGTCCGACGGGTGGGTGCTCGACGTCCGCAACGAGGTCGGTCGCACGAAGCAGCGCATCGCCGCGGACTTCGTCTTCGTCGGGGCCGGCGGCGGCGCCCTGCAACTCCTGCAGAAGTCCGGCATCCCGGAGATCCGCGGGTACGGCGGGTTCCCGGTGTCCGGTGAGTTCCTGCGCACCGACGACCCGGAAGTCGTGCAGAAGCACTCGGCGAAGGTGTACGGCAAGGCGAGCGTCGGCGCTCCGCCGATGTCTGTGCCACACCTGGACACCCGCATCGTCGACGGCAGCGCCTCGCTCATGTTCGGCCCGTACGCCGGGTTCAGCCCGAAGTTCCTCAAGCAGGGCTCGGTCCTCGACCTGTTCACCTCGATCCGCCCGCACAACCTGCGGCCGATGCTCGCGGTGGCGTTCTCGAACTTCGACCTGGTCAAGTACCTGATCGGGCAACTGCTCGCCTCGAAGCAGACGAAGTTCGACGCGCTCCGTGACTTCATGCCCGCCGCCGAGCCGGAGCACTGGCACCGGATCACGGCCGGGCAGCGCGTCCAGGTCATCAAGCCGGACGAGGACAAGGGTGGCGTCCTGCAGTTCGGGACCGAGGTGATCACGTCGGCGGACGGGTCGATCGCCGGGTTGCTCGGGGCTTCGCCGGGCGCGTCGACGGCCGTGCCGATCATGCTGAGCCTGCTCCGCAAGTGCTTCCCGGACCGATGGGACGGCTGGCAGGGCGCGGTGCACGAGATGGTCCCGACCTACGGGCATGACCTGGGGGAGGACGCGGCGCTCGCGGACGCCACGCTGGACCGCACCGCGGCGGTCCTCGGACTGCACCGCTGACCTCCGCTGTGCTGCATCTCGTTCGAACGTGTGTTCGAATGAGGGCATGCGGTGGGACGGACAGGCGATCACGGCCGAGCGGAGCGACATGCTCCCCGGGCTCGAATCGAACAGCGGATTCGTCCGCAGTGTGACGACGCCGGAGTTCGCCGGTGTGACCTTCCACGAGGTCCTGGCCAAGTCGGCGTTGAACAAGGTCGGCGGAGCGGACGGCGGCACCTGGGGGATAACCATCAACCCCTACCGGGGGTGCAGTCACGCGTGCGTGTACTGCTTCGCCCGTCCGACCCACACCTACCTGGAGTTCGACGGCGGCGCGGACTTCGACCAGCAGATAGTCGTGAAGACGAACGTGGCGGACGTCCTGACGCGCGAGCTGGCGAAGCCGAGCTGGGACCGGCACCCGGTCGCGCTCGGGACGAACACCGACCCGTACCAGCGCGCGGAGGGTCGGTACCGACTCATGCCCGGCATCATCCGAGCGCTCGCGGATTCGGGGACGCCGTTCAGCATCCTCACGAAGGGCAGTCTGCTCCGCCGGGACATCCCGCTCCTGGTCGAGGCGGCGAAGTCGGTGCCGGTGGATATCGCCATGTCCATAGCGGTGTACGACGACGACCTGCAGCAGTCCGTCGAACCGGGCACCCCGACGACCTCGGCCCGACTGGCGACCGTCCGGGCCGTCCGTGACGCCGGGCTCGACTGCTCGGTCTTCCTCATGCCGGTCCTGCCCTACATCACGGGCACCAGGGCACACCTGCAGGATGCCGTCGGGCGCGCAGCGGCATCCGGTGCCACGAGCCTGATGTACTCGGCGCTGCACCTCAAGCCGGGCATCAAGCCGTGGTGGTACGAGTGGCTCGGCCGCACCCACCCGGACCTGGTCGGCCGGTACCGGGCGATGTACCTCGACAACACCTACGCGCCGAAGGACTACCGGCGCTGGTTGGCGGAGCGGGTCGGGCCGATCCTCCGCGAGCACGGGCTGTCGCTCGGACAGGTCGACCCCGCCACGGGCTCGATGGGCTTCTCGGACGACGCCGTCCCGCGCACGTCCGATCAGTCGCCGTTGAAGCGCGCCGACCCCGGGTACGCCCACCCGGCCGAGTACCGGCCGACGAACGGGCAACGTCCGGCCGTGGTGTCGACACCGCCGTCGAACACACTCCGGCCGGAGCCCTCCGTTCCGGGCGGGACACGGTTGTTCTGAGTCGCTGTCGGTCCAGGATCCCGTGTCCGGGGGACAGCGGAGGGTCGGTGGTCGCCGCTACCATGGTCCGGTCTGCCGCCTGAGGATCTGATCGGGGTACACCACCCCGTGCATCGTGGTTGGATCGGAAGCGGCGCCCCCGCAGCTGAACGGCCTCCCCAACGGTCGTCGGACGCGGAGAGCACTCGCTGGCCGGGTGCTCCGTGACCCATCGACCACACGGAAGGACAGCCCCGGTGCTCGGCATCCCCACGCATCTCGCCCCTCGGGTGAACGCGTGGTCGACCGTGCGCGCCTTCCACGCGGCAGCCATCGGGTCCCTCGCGGCCGCGGCGCTCCTGCTGCTGCTCTACCGACTCGACGCCCCGGACGACCACGTCCTCGGCGCGGTCCTGGCCGTCGTGCCGATGCTCGTGATGATCGGCGTGCACACCCACGTCGGCACCTGGCGCTCCGGTGCCGCGTTCCTCGTCGTCGGTGGGATCTGTGCGTGGTGGTTCGCAACCGTCGTGCAACGCGAACTCACCGACGTGCCCTGGGTGAGCTCGTACGTGCTGTCGTTGGTCGTGGTGCCGCTCGTCCTCATCGGCGGCTCCGGCAGCGGAACCGTCCGGGTCGTCCTCTGGTCGGTCTCCGGGTTCGTCGTCGGGCGGATCGTCACCGCGATCGCCGCCGTGCAGTCCGGGGGGCCCGATCACCCCCTCGTCCTCGCCTGGGTGACGCTCGGCTTTGTGATCGCGCTCGTCGTCGCGGTCAGTCGGTCGACCGCGCGCTCGGAGCGCGTCCAACCCGAGCTGCTGCGATCGGCCCGTGAAGAGCACGTCACCGCGTACCGAGCCGGCATCGAAGCCGAAGCCGCCGCGATCCTGCACGACACCGTCCTCAACCACCTCAACGCCATCGCACTCGCTCCCGCCGGTCCGATGGACGAGCACCTCGCCCGCACGATGGAGTCCGACGTCGCGATGCTCACCGGGCGGGCCTGGCTGGCGGGCGACACCGTGGCGGACGGTACCGGTCCGGCCGACGCGACGTCGGACGGGGTGGCGGCGTTCGAGCGCATGCTCGACGAGCAGCGGGCCTCGGGCCTCCAGATCACCGTGACGGGCGATCCCACGTCGGTCGGACGGTTGGACCCGCACGCGATGACCGCGGTCGTCCGTGCCGTCGGACAGTGTCTGGCGAACGTCCTGAAGCACGCTGGCACCGACGCCGCCGAGGTCAGCGTCTTCGACGATGGTGTCGCCTGCACGGTGATGGTCGTCGACGACGGCCGCGGGTTCGACGAGCAGGCGACCGGGGCGGACCGGATGGGGCTGCGCAACTCCGTCCGTGAACGCATCGGGCGCGTTGGCGGTGACGTCCAGGTGTGGTCGTCGCCCGGGTCCGGCACGAGCGTCATGATGAGCGTGCCGTTCGCTGCGTCGGTCGGTTCGGCGTCGGTCCTGCACCTCGCCGGGGACGACGACGTGGAGCGTGCCTCGTGAGTGGCGGTCGGAAGGTCGACGGTCGCACCGGCGGGAGCCGGACCGCGCAGCAGTACGACCCGCTCGGTTCGATGGGGTCGCGACCCCTCGCGGTCGTGATCGGCGCTGGCGGGGTGCTCTGGGCGACGCTGGTCTCGCTGTTCGACCGTGACGTCGTCGGCGCCCCGACCGTCAGCGCCCTGACGGTCCTGCTGCTGGCCGCCTCCGCGGTCGTGGTGATCAGTGCCTCCAGCCCGTTCCGTGCGCCGTTCACCCGCTGGGCGTTCGTCGCACACGTCGCCTTGCTCTCCGCCGCGACCGTGACCAGCGCGGCGGCGCAGTGGGGGCCGGACCGCTCGCTGGTCAACGACTTCATGGTGCTGCTCTCCGCGATCGGCATCGTCGCCGTCGCGCCGTACCGACCGTGGACCGATCTGGTGGTCGGCGGGGTCGTGCTGGCGGCGGTCAACGCGGCGACCGCCGGCACCGTCGCGGCCGTGTACCCGGCGGGCGTGCCGGTCAGCGTGGGTGCGTTCCTCGCCGCAGCGCCGACCCTCGTCCTGACCGCCGCGTCGGCCGTGTTCGCGCGGACCTTCGCCGGACTGGCCGAACGCGTGCAGATCCGCGCCGGTTCCTACTCCGTCGAGCGGGCCGAACGTGACGGCATCACCGCGAGCGTGCAGCAGGACCGGTCCACGATCCTGGCGCGCGACGTCGCGCCGTTCTTCGCCGAACTCCGGACGCGTGCATCGATCTCCGACGCCGACCGGGAACGGGCCCGTGCGATCGCCGACGGCATCCGTCAGGTGATGGTCGCGGAAGCGGACCGTACCTGGCTCGAGTACGCGGTACGGGTGTCCGGGGACGCTGCGGCGACCGTTCACGACCCCGACGGGCTGGCTGCCGCGATGGACGCTGACCAGCGGACCGTCGTCCGCACGTTCGTGCGGGCCCTGCTCCATGCCGCCACGGTGGACCCGGCCGGCGTTCGCGTCACCGTCGCCCCCGTCGGCGGTCTCGCTCCCGGTCGGGGCGCGGACGGCCCCGCGGTCAGGGGGACGACGAGACCGCGGGTGGGGATGACCTTCGACGTCGCGGTCGCCGACTCGGACGTCGGCATCCACCGGACCTTCGACCCCTACTTCGCCGTCCTCCGCGTGACGTTCCCCGACACCGACGTCGCTGTCCGGCCGTCGTCACTGACATTAAGGTTCTCGTATGACCAGCACTGACCCGAACCGGCTCGTGGAGGGCGGTCCGTCGATGCCGACCCCGGGCGCGCGCCGGGTGCGTTTGGCCATCCTCGACGACCACGAGGTCCTGCTCGACAGCCTGTCCAGCTGGATCGCGGTGAACGCCTTCGACTTCGACCTGGCCCTCACCGCCCACACCTGGCTCGAGATGGTGCACAGCGACAGCTTCCCGACGGACCTCGTGTTCCTCGACTTCCAGCTGAAGGAGCCCGTCTCGATCGAGGCCCGGGTCCGCACCTGCCGTGCCGCCGGCGCGAAGGTCATCGTGCTCTCGAGCGTCGACGCCCGCGAGTCCCGCGACCGGTCGCTGGCCGCCGGTGCCGCTGCCTTCCTGTCGAAGTCGCTGCCGATGCGCGAGGTCATGGACATCGCCCGCGAGGTCATGGGCGTCGCCCGTGAGACGCCCGCACAGCGCGAATGGCGGCCACTGCCGACGGGGGCGAGCGCACACCAGCGGCCGAAGCTCAGCCACGGCGAAGAGGAAGCACTCCGCCTCTACGTCTCCGGGTACTCCACGAACGAGGTCGCCGCGCAGATGAACGTGCAGTACGAGACCGCGAAGACCTACCTGCGCCGCGTCCGAGAGAAGTACGCGAAGGTCGGTCGTCCGGCCTCGAAGAAGTCCGACCTGATCCGTCGTGCGGCGGAGGACGGCTTCCTCGCGTAGTGGCGAAGCTCTACTTCCGCTTCGGCGCGATGAACAGCGGCAAGAGCACCGGACTCCTGCAGGCCGCCTACAACTACGAGGAGCGCGGCCAGCGCGTCCTGCTCGCGAAGCCCGCGGTCGACACGAAGGGCGACCGCGAGATCGTCTCTCGGCTCGGCGTGACGCGGACCGTCGACGTCGTCCTGCCAGCCGACGCCGATGTCCGGGCTGCCGTCGCCGATGCCGGCGCGACCGACCCGGAGTCGGCGCGCCTGGACGGCATGGTCCGACCGGTCAGCTGCGTGCTCGTCGACGAGGCGCAGTTCCTCACCCCTCGTCAGGTCGACGACCTGCTGCGCATCGCCGTCCTCGATCAGATCCCGGTCCTGGCGTACGGCATCCGCACCGACTTCCGCACCGAGGCGTTCCCGGGCAGCCGACGTCTGCTCGAGGTCGCGCACTCCCTCGAGGAGCTGAAGACGATCTGCCGCTGCGGACGGAAGGCCGTCTTCAACGCGCGGAAGATCGACGGACAGTTCGTGTTCGACGGGTCGCAGGTCGCGATCGACGGCGCCGACGTCGAGTACGAGTCCCTCTGCGCCAACTGTTACCTCACCGAGTCCGGCGGGCGGCTGGACGGCGAGACCGGGCGCTGACAGCGCGGCAGGACGGGAGGCGCGGAATGGCCGCGGGTCGGCCCACGTTGGCTTCGTCATGAGCGACGCACCCCTGCACCTTTCCGTCCTCGACCTCGCCACGCGCGAGTACGGCCAGTCGAACACCGAGGCCCTGCAGGGCTCGATCGACATGGCCGTCCGGGCCGAGCAGCTCGGCTACGAACGCTTCTGGGTCGCCGAACACCACGGCATGCCCGGGATCACCTCGTCGGCGCCCGCCGTCCTGCTCAGTGCCGTGGGAGCTGCGACCTCCACCATCCGCATCGGCTCCGGTGGCGTGATGCTGCCGAACCACGCACCCCTCGTCATCGCCGAGCAGTTCGGCACCCTCCGCGCGCTGTACGGCGACCGCGTCGACCTCGGCATCGGCCGGGCACCCGGGACGGACGGTGCGACGGCGTTGGCCCTGCGTCGCACGGACCGACTGGACGTCGACGACTTCCCGCAGCAGCTCGCCGACCTGGTCGGGTTCTTCACCGGTATGGAGGAGTCGAACCCGCTCTCCCGGATCCGCGCCGTCCCCGGCTACGGCGACGTTCCCGAGTTCTGGCTGCTCGGTTCCTCCGGCTACAGTGCACAGGTCGCCGGTGCGCTCGGGATCGCCTTCGCGTTCGCGCACCACTTCGCCTCGGACAACACCGAAGCAGCGCTCGCGCTCTACCACCAGTCGTTCCGACCCTCCCGCTTCCGGTCCCAGCCGCTCGCCCTGATCGGCGTGCAGGTCGTCACCGACGAGGACCCGGCCGTGGTCGAGGAGCAGAGTGCCCCGGGCATGATCTCGTTCATCCGGATGCGTCAGGGCACGAAGCCCGAGCCGGTGTCGATGGACGAGGCCCGCGCCTACCAGTTCTCGGACCTCGAGCGTCGGTTCATCGCCGCGCGCACCGAGCGTCAGGCGTACGGCACGCGGGACGAGGTCGCGGCGAAGATCAACGACCTGGTTCAGTCCACCGGTGCAGACGGCGTGATCGTCGCTCCGGGAGCGGCGCAGTCGCGCTACCGGCACCAGGCGCTCGAGGTCGTCGCCGGACTGCACGCCGAAGGGCGGCTGGTCCGAGCGGGCGTCGCGGCCGGCTAGGGAGCGGGCTCGCCGAGTGCGGGCAGCATCCGCGCGGATCCGTCGGGTTGCAACCGGTTCGCGCCGCGGGAGACCGTGGTGCGGACCGGTTCTCGTTGTGCGGCGGCGGAGGCGGTTGCGGGCGATGCCTCCGGCGGGAGGTCCGGACCGACCCCTGGGCTGCAGAACGGCCCTGGTTCCGAGTGGAACCAGGGCCGTGGCTGTCGGGGTGACAGGATTTGAACCTGCGACCTCGTCGTCCCGAACGACGCGCGCTACCAAGCTGCGCCACACCCCGCGGTGTGATCACTCCGTTCCCGGAGCAACCCCAGAAGTCTACCCGACGTTCGGGGGTGCACACGACCACACGATGTCAGCCGGGCGCGTCGCGGTCCGGCGGCGGCGGGGCGGGCTGAGCCGCGCCTCCAGTGCATGCCTCGCAGCCCGTCGCGGTCCCGGCGGACCGGTGCGCGGGATCCGGACGCGAAAGCGACAGAACCGCGCCGCTGGACCGTACACATCTGTCGCTTTCGACTCGGGGACTGTCCACCAACCATCCCGCGGCGTCGCCAGCGGGTGCCGGAACGTGCGTGCGGGGACGCCGAGGGACAGCGCGATGTGTCGGCGCGACCTCAGCCTCGGGCGGTGAGGGTGACGACGACGGCCTCGGGCCGCACCGCGAACCGGACCGGGGCGTAGATCGAGGTCCCGAGACCGGCCGAGACGTTGAGCCATGACCAGTGCGTGCGGTTCTGCCACTGGTGCAGACCGCTGGCGTACCGACGGGGGAGGTCCGAGTTCGTCACCAGTGCCCCGACCCCGGGGACCGCGACCTGCCCGCCGTGGGTGTGTCCGGCGAAAACGACGTCCGCACCCTGTGTGACGAAGGCGTCCAGCACACGGCGGTACGGCGCGTGGGTGACACCGATGGAGACGGGGGAGGGGCCGGATTCGTCCTCTGACCAGGGGACCTCGGAGCGCATCTCGTCGACGTTCGCCGGCAGCAGGTCCAGGCGGTCCCAGTCCCGGTGTGCATCGGAGGTGCCGAAGAGCTCGAAGCGTGAACCGCGGACCTCGATCGCGCGGGCGTGGTCGTTGAGGTCGAGCCACCCGAGCGACTCGAAGAACGCCGTCTGCCGGTCGACGTCGAGCCTGACCGGCTGGGTCTCCGGCCGCATCGAACTCGGGCCGGAGAGGTACTTCACGGGGTTGCGCGGCGACGGCGCGAAGAAGTCGTTCGAGCCGTACACGAAGGCACCGGGGACACCGCGGAACGGCTCGAGGGCGTACTCGACGGCAGTGTTGGCGGTCTCGTGCCCGAGGTTGTCGCCGGTGTTCACGATGAAGTCCGGCTCGACCAGGCTGAGATCGCGGATCCACTGCTGCTTGTCGGCCTGCCACGGAGCCATGTGGATGTCGGAGAGGTGCAGCACCGTCACGTCCCGAGAACCCGCGGGCAGGACGGGGACGGTCTCCCACCGGATGCCGAACCGTCGACGCTCGACCAGTGACCCCCACGCAGCCGAGGCGACGCCGACCGCGGCACCCGCGGCTAGGACGCCGAGGGCGCCGCGGCCGCGCGTCATCGGCAGGCCTTCGGAGCCTTGCCGTCCTTGTTGCCGAACAGCTTCAGGGTCACGCCGCTGCCCTTGGCGACAGCGGTCCCGGCGCCCGGGGCGATCGCCGCCACGGTGCACTCGTTCTTGCCGTCGCCACGCTCGTACTCGCCGGCTATCGCCACGTTCGTGAAGCCGGCCCCCGACAGTTCGGAACGAGCGTCGTCGACCTTCTCGCCCCCGACGTCGGGAACCGAGGCCTGCGAGCCGTCAGTCGTGTAGACGGTCACGCTCGAGCCCTTCGAGAGCTGCAGACCGGCCGCGGGGCTCGTGGTGGAGACCGTCCCCGCGGTCCCGCCGCCAGCCTGGACGCCACCGTCGACGTAGGTCAGTCCCGCGTTGGCCAGCGCCGCTCGTGCTGCGTCGGGGGTCTGACCGGCGACGTTCGGGACGGTGATGCTGTTGCCGCGGATCGCCGCTGTGGTCGGGGTCTCGAACTGGCCGCCCGGGTACTGGGTGTTCACGACCGTCTGGGCCTGTCGCCACAGTGCCGTACGGGAGCCGGCGTAGGCGCCGTTCGGGCCGTACACGAACCGGAGGTTCTGCTTGCCGACCGTGTTGCCCAACCAAGCAGCGGTCGCGACCTTCGTCGACGCACCGACGATCCAGATCTGGTCGGCATCGTCGGTCGTTCCGGTCTTCGCGAACTCGTCGTAGCCGTCGGGGGTGCGACCGCCGGGGGCCGTACCGATCGTGAGGACCTTCTTGAGCGCGAAGATCGCGGTTGCGGTGACCTGCGGGTCGACGGCCTGCGTGCATTCCTTCGGCTGACCGCCGAGCGACTTGCCGTCCGCGTTCGTCACGTTGTCGATCGCGATGGGCCGGCAGAAGTTGCCCTTGTTCGCCAAGCCGGCGTAGGCAGCCGCCATGGTCAGCGGAGCGATGTAGTTCGTGCCGAGGACGAACGAGGCGTTCGTCTTGACTGCGGAGGTCGTGGACTTGGACATGTCGTCGGCGTACTCGGTGGAGGTCGGACGCGGCTTGGCGAGGTGGACGCCGAGGCTCTCCGCGGTCTTGCGGATGTCGCAGAAGTCGAGTTTCTGGGCCATCTGGACGTAGGAGTTGTTGATCGACCGGTACGTGGCGTTCTCGACGGTCATGTTGCCGCCTTCGCCGGGGGCGTCGTTCCGTACCGGGTAATTGACGTTCAGCGGAGCATCGCACTGGGTGAAACTCGAGAAGGTGCGCGGCGTGCCGTTCACGATCTCCTGCAGGCCGTGCCCGTTCTGCAGCCAGTTCAACAGCGTGAACGGCTTGAACGTCGAACCGGTCTGGAAGCCCTCGCCACCACCGTACTTCTGGTCGACACTGAAGTTGATGCCGGTGTCGGTGGCCGGCGCGCAGGCGTTGGGGTCAGCACCCTCCGTGCCACACGCCGCGAGCTGGTTGTAGTTCTTGTTCTGCACCATCGTGAGCACCCGACCGGTGTCGGCCTCGACCGAGTTGAGTACGCCGCCCAGGGCGAACCGGGACTCGGTGTTCGGGGCGTACGCGTTGATCAGGTCCTTCTGCGCGTTGTTCAGGTCCAGGTTCAGCGTGGTCTGGATCGTGTAGCCACCGTTGCGCCAAGCGGCGTCGCGCTGCTTCTGCGTCGCGCCGAGCTGCGACATCTCCTTGACGACCTGCACCGCGTAGTCGCAGAAGAACTGCGCGCCGTTGCCCGCGGCGGCCTTGCAGCCCTGCGTCGGGTCGGTCAGGTGCACGTAGTCAGCCGGCTTGGACGCGATGGCCTCGTCGAACTGCTTCTTGTCGATGTGCTTCTGCGCGTACATCGACTTGAGGATGACGTCACGTCGGGCGACGTTGGCGTCGTAGAACTTGGGGTCGGACAGGTTGCGGGTGTTCGGGGACTGCACGATCGCCAGGATCGACGCGCCCTCGGCCGGCGTGAGGTCGGTGGCGTTCTTGCCGAAGTAGTGCTGGGCTGCCGCCTGGACGCCGTACGTCTGGTCACCGAAGAAGGCGATGTTGAGGTACCCGGTGAGGATGTCCTTCTTCGAGTACTTCTTCGCGAGCCCGATCGCGAGCTTCATCTCCTCGAGCTTGCGGGAGACCGAGACCTTCGTCGCCTCGTTGTAGGCCTTGAGACGCTCCTCCGGAGTCGGGAGCTCGAGGGCCTGCTGCATCTTGATGTTGCGGACCAGCTGCATCGTCAGCGTCGAGCCACCGCCCGAGTCGCCGAGGCCACCCCCGGCGACCGTGCCCACACCCGCGCGGACCAGCGAGGTCATGTCGACACCGCCGTGGTCCCAGAAGCGCTTGTCCTCGCCGTCGATGGCCGCGTTCTTCAGGTTGTCGCTGATCTGGTCGTACTTGAGCTCCTGGCGGTTCTGGTCGTAGACCGTCGCCAGGTGCACGGGCTTGCCGCCCTGGTAGGCCAGGACCTCGTTGCGCTGGGGCAGGTCACCGAGCTCGATGTACTCGGGCAGGGACTCGAACACACCGATCGTCGAGGTCGTCGTGACACCGGCGACGGCGATGGCCGGCGTGACACCGATGGTGACGAGCAGACCGGCGAGCGCGCTGAAGCCGACGAAACCGATGAAGGCGCCGACTGCGGAGACGGGCTTGGTCCGACGGGCAGACGTCTTCTGGGCAGACATAGGATGCAGCCTAAACGACACCTCGGACTGAAAGGCTGGCAAGGAACCGCATGCGCCGCTGGGAATACCTCACGACTCCGTTGATCATCCACAACACCACTGCCATCCTCAACAACTTCGGTTACGAGGGCTGGGAGTTGGTCCAGGTCGTCACCGGCCCCGAGGGCGGCCTGGTCGCCTACCTGAAGCGTCCGAAGGCCGACGCGTGAGCATCGAGGACCGCCTGCGCGAGCTCGGCCTCACGATCCCGGCCGTCGCGGCCCCGGTCGCCGCCTACGTCCCGGCTGTCGTCTCTGGCCGTCACGTCTTCACAGCGGGGCAGCTGCCCTTCGTCGACGGCGCCCTCCCGGTCACCGGCAAGGTCGGCTCGGGGGTCGACGCCGCGACCGCGACCGCGCAGGCACGTCAGGCCGCGCTGAACGGCCTCGCCGCCGTGCAGAGCGTCGCCGGGTCGCTCGACCGGGTGGCGAAGGTCGTCAAGGTGACGGTCTTCGTCGCCTCGGACCCGTCGTTCACCGGTCAGCCCGGGGTCGCGAACGGTGCCTCGCAGCTCGTCGGCGACGTCTTCGGTGAAGCGGGCGTCCACGCCCGCAGTGCCGTCGGCGTCGCGGTGCTGCCGCTCGACGCCCCCGTCGAGGTGGAACTGATCGTCGAGCTGACGGACTGAACCACCGGCGGACGGAAGCCGTCCGCGGACAGCAGGAGAGCCTCCAGACAGACCGGCCTGGAGGCTCTTCCTGCGTCCCGCGAGCTACATCAGTTCCGCGATCGTCGCCATGATCGTCGGGTCGGCCAGCGTCGTCGTGTCACCGATTCGGCGGCCCTCGGCCGCGTCGCGGAGGAGGCGCCGCATGATCTTGCCGGAGCGCGTCTTCGGCAGCTCGGGGACGATGACGACCTGGCGTGGCTTCGCGATCGGGCCGATCCGCTTGCCGACCCAGTTGCGGAGTTCCGTCGCTGCGGAGTCGCGGTCGACGTCGGCGGCTGCTTCGGCGGTGAGGATCACGAACGCGACCACGGCCTGCCCGGTCGTCTCGTCGGCGGCACCGACGACGGCCGCCTCGGCGACGCCCTCGTGTCCGACCAGCGCCGACTCGATCTCGGCGGTGGACAGGCGGTGCCCGGAGACGTTCATGACGTCGTCGACGCGCCCCTGCACCCAGATGTCGCCCTGTCCGTCGAGTCTCGCCCCGTCCCCGGCGAAGTACTTGCCGGGGAACCGGGACCAGTAGGTCTCGACGAACCGGTCCGGGTCGCCCCAGATACCGCGTGCCATCGACGGCCACGGTTCGGTGATGGTGAGGTAGCCGCTGCCGCCGGGGTCGACGCGGTGTCCGTCGTCGTCGACGATCTCGGCGACGATGCCCGGCAGCGGCGTCTGGGCCGCGCCGGGCTTGAGCTTCGTGACGCCGGGCAGGGCGGAGATCATGATCCCGCCGGTCTCGGTCTGCCACCACGTGTCCACGATCGGCGTCCGGTCGTGGCCGATGACCTGCCGGTACCACTGCCACGCCTCGGGGTTGATCGGTTCGCCGACGCTGCCGAGCAGGCGCAGGGTCTCGAGGCTGCGCGCCTCCGGGATCTGACGGCCGGCCTTCATCGCCGCCCGCACGGCCGTCGGAGCCGTGTAGAGGACGGTGACGCCGTACGCGTCGACCAGGTCCCACCAGCGGCCGGGCTCCGGCTCGTCCGGCGTGCCCTCGTAGAGGACCTGCGTCACGCCGTTCGCCAGCGGTCCGTAGACGACGTAGGTGTGCCCGGTGATCCAGCCGATGTCGGCCGTGCACCAGTACACGTCCTTCTCCGGGTGCATGTCGAACACGTTCTTGTGCGTGTACGCCGCCTGCGTCAGGTAGCCGCCCGAGGTGTGCACGATGCCCTTGGGCTTCCCGGTCGTGCCCGAGGTGTACAGGATGAAGAGGGGGTTCTCGGCGGGGAAGGCCTGCGCCTCGTGCTCCGGAGCGGCGGCGGCGAACTCGTCGTGCCACCAGCGGTCCCGGTCCGTCCAGTCGACGTCGTTGCCGCCGCGCTGCACCACCAGGACGTGCTCGACGCTGGCGGTGCCCTCGCCCTGCAGGGCCTCGTCGACCGCGGGCTTGAGCGGTGAGACGGCGCCACGTCGCCAGCCGCCGTCCGCCGTCACGACGACCTTGGCACCCGCGTCCTCGATGCGGGCGCGCAGGCTCTCGGCGCTGAACCCACCGAAGACGACGGAGTGGATCGCGCCGAGGCGTGCGATGGCCAGCATGGTGACCACGGCCTCCGGGATGAGCGGCAGGTAGACGACGACGCGGTCGCCCTGACCCACGCCGAGCCCTTCGAGCATGTTCGCGGCCCGCTGGACGTCCGCGGTCAGCTGCGCGTACGTGATGGTGCGGGTGTCGCCGTTCGCCCCCTCGAAGTTGATGGCGACGCGGTCACCGTTGCCGGCGCGGACGTGACGGTCGAGGCAGTTCTCGGCGACGTTCAACTCGCCGTCGGCGAACCAGCGGGCGAACGGTGCCGCCGACCAGTCGAGCGCGCTCGTGAACGGCGTCCGCCAGTCCAGCAGTGCTCGGGACTGTTCGGCCCAGAAGGCCACACGGTCGGCGCTGGCCGCGTCGTGCAGGCCGCTGTCGGCGACCGCGTCGGCCACGAACTCCGGGGACGGCGGGAAGGTCGTCTGGTCGTCGTGGATCTGGTCCTGCTGCGGCATCGTCATCGATGTCCTCTCGTCTCGTCCGCCCGAGGCGTGGTCGGACCCACCGAGGCAGTCGACGACCGGGCGCCTTCGCAGACTACTCCGGGCGACACCGCAGCCGAGGCGCCGGTGGACGACTCGGTCACCGGCGATGCTCGGGTGCAGCCTCGCGCAGCCGGGAGGCCGATCCGCGCGCAGGATCGCGTTCTCCGGTCAGCGGTGTCGTCGCATCCCGTTCCTGGGGTACAGTTGTCCGTGCCGGGCTCGTTCCCGGTGGCGCCGGTCAAGATTCCCCCCAATCCGCCGGTGTCCTGGCGGCACCCGTTCCCCCCAACAGGTGCCGCCTCTTCTTTTTCCCGTGGTTCCCTCATGTGTGACGGCGCCCACGCGGCGGGTCCGACCCGGCTCGATCCGCGGAGGGACGCGGAACGGTGAACAGAACGGTCCACCAGCAGAGTTGCTCGCTGCGTCCTGGTCGACCTGAGGACAGCGCGGTCCGTGCCTGTCGTGTCCCCCTCTTGGCCGACCGGCGGCGACTCCGCAGCGCGCTGCAGGCGACGGGGTACGGCCGACGAGATCGGGGTACAAGTCCGGCACGATCGGGCCCGCCGGATGCGTTCTCCACCGATCCGGTCAGGAGGCCCGCCCGCCGTCGACCACGCCCGTACCGTCCTCGACATGCACCGGCATCGCGCACCGTTCCTGCCCGGCACACCACGACCGGACCACCAGCGGCAGGCTGCGTCGCTCGTCGACTTCGAGGAGCTCGCGCCCCTCGTCGCCGACGACCGTGTCACCGACGTCCTGGTGCTCGGGGGGCGCGGGGTGTGGACCGACCGCGGGACGGGCCTCACCGCGGTCGGTGGACTCGTCCTGTCCGAGACCCGCGCCCGCGACCTCGCCCGTTCCCTCGTGGCCCGCGGCGGGCGGCACATCGACGAGACCACGCCGTGTGCGGACGTCCGACACGGCGACGGCATCCGCGTCCACGCGGTCCTCGCTCCGGTGAGTGTCCTCGGCACGGCGATCTCGATCCGGCTGCCACAGAACGCGCTGCCGAGCATCGCCCGGCTCGTCGGCGGCGGGTTCTTCGAGCGGATCCCGCGGACCGTGGTCGACCGCGCCGTGCAGGAACGACGGAATGTCCTGGTCACCGGAGCGACCGGCAGTGGCAAGACGACCCTGCTCGCGGCGATGCTCGGCCTGGTCCCGACCGACGAGCGGATCGTCACGGTGGAGGACGTCGCCGAACTCCGGATCGACCACCCCCACGTCGTCGCACTCGAAGCACGACAGGCCAACGCGGAGGGTGCCGGAGCGCTCGGCACCGAACGACTCCTCCGGGAAGCGCTGCGGATGCGGCCCGACCGGATCGTCGTGGGGGAGTGTCGGGGCGCCGAGGTCCGGGAACTCACGTCAGCGCTCAACACCGGGCACGACGGGGGAGCGGGGACGGTCCACGCGAACGGGGTCGACGACGTCGCGGCGCGGCTCGAGGCGCTCGGGGCGCTCGCCGGTCTCACCCCGGGGTCGCTCGCGCGGCAGGCGGCGAGTGCGTTCGACCTCGTCCTGCACGTGGAGCGTCGGAACGGGGTGCGACGGCTCGCCGAGGTGGGGCGCTTCGGGGTGGACCGGCAGGGGCGGCTCGAGGTCATGCCGGTCTCGATCGGTGCGTCCGGGGGACTGGGGATGCCCGGGCGGGAACGGGCGCGACGGGCTCGCGCAGTGCCGGCGGGTTCCCTGGGGACAGCTGGTCCGGGTGGTGACGGCGACGGCGAGCGGGGAGACGGCGTGATCGCGGGTGGCCCCGGTCCGGTCGGCTCGGCGATCGGCGGTCCGCGCGCCGCTGGTGGAGCACATCGACGGACCCGCAGAGCGTGACGCGGACGGATGACGCGCTCGCCGCGGCGCGGGCGTTGGACCGGGTCGCCGTGCTCGTGTCCGCCGGCGTCCCGCCGTCCCGGGCCGTGGCACTCGTGGCCGGACCCGGGCCGGGAGCACCCACCGTGGCGGCTGGGGGCCGTCCGGAGATCGACGGAGTGCTCGCCGTGGCGGCACGGACAGGAGCGCCCGTCGTGCCCGCACTCCGGGCGCTCGCGGGGTCGTTACGGGACCGGGCGGCGGCGGAACGAGCGATCCGTACGGCGTCGGCCGGGCCACGGGCCAGCGCCAGGGTGGTCCTGGCGCTCCCGGCGTTCGGCGTGCTGCTCGGTTCGGCATGGGGCGTCGACACCGTCGGGGTGCTCACCCGGACGTCGGTCGGGTGGTGCTGCATCCTCGTCGCTGTGGCCCTCGTGGTCGTGGCCGCGCGGTGGACCCGCCACCTGCTCGCCGAGGCCTCCGACAGCGGACCGACACCCGGCCTCCTGCTCGAGGTGTGGGCCGTCGCGCTGTCCGGAGGCGGCGCGTGGATCGACGCGGCGCACACCGTCGAAGCGGTCTACGGCGACCGGGCCTGGCCCGACGCTGACCGGGAGTGCCTCGTCGAGACCCTCGCCCTGGCCGACCACGCGGGGGTCCCGGCGGCCGGTCTCCTCCGCGCCGGCGCCGTCGACCGTCGTGCTGATGCAGCCGCCGAGGGCCTGGTGCGTGCTGAACGACTCGGGGTGCGACTGGTGCTGCCGCTCGGCGTCTGCGTGCTGCCGGCGTTCGTGTCGGTCGGAGTGGTGCCCGTCGTGCTCGGCATCCTCTCCTCCACATCCACAGGCCTCCGTTGAACTCTGCACGGACCCGTCGGTTGGCCCCTGCCGAAGGGCGCGTCCGCCGAAGGTGGAGGCAGGTCCCCGCGCCGCAAGCACCTCGCGCGGGGCCGGTCACGAGCACCGGACCGACCGGTGCCGCGAGAGAGAGGAACGACGCCATGCAGGAAGGACACTCCGACGCTGCCCCGGACACACCGTCGGCCGAACGAGCACAGCGGCTCGGACGGCATCCATCGCCGAGCCCAGCGTCGCCGAGCCGGTTGTCCGATGACCAGGGATCCGCCACCGCCGAGTACGCCGTCGTCATCCTGGCGGCGGTGGCCTTCGCCGGCGTCCTCGTCGCGGTCATGCGGTCCGGCGAGGTGCAGGCGATCCTCACGGACCTCGTCCGGACGGCGCTCACACCATGAAAGGGGAACGACGCGTCAGCCACGACCGGGACGAGCACCAGGATCACCGCCGGAACCAGCACCAGGACGACGGCCGTGACCGCGGATCGGTGACGGTCGAGTTCGCCCTCGCCCTGCCGGTCTTCGCCGTGGTCTTGGCCGCGGCGATCGCCGGGGTGATGGCCGTCGACGGGCAGGGGCGGCTGCAGACCGCCGCCGCCGTCGCTGCCCGGGCATTCGCGCGCGGTGACGACCCGGCTGCGCGACAGGCCCTCGAGCGAGCCGACGCCGGCACGGTCCGTGTCGAACGTGCGGCGGGACTCGTCTGCGTCCGTGCCGCACGACCCGCCGGCACGGGGCCGTTCTCGGACGTCGTCCTGCAGGGGAGCGGCTGCGCCGTGGACGAGGCCGACACCGGTGACCGGTCCTGACGCGACCGGACCGACACGGTCCACGACGGGGCGCCACCGCGGTGGCCTGCGGCCCAGGAACGCGCGGGCCAGCACCATGCGGGCCGGCACCCTGCGGGCTGGTGAGCAGGGATCCGCCACGGTGGCGCTCGCGGCCGTCCTCGCGGTGGTCATCCTCGTGACGGGCTCGTTCCTCGGCGCGGCCGGACACCGGGTCGGGGCCGCTCGTGCGCGGGGAGCGGCCGACGCGGCGGCGCTCGCCGCGGCGGCATCGGCCATCGGCCTGGTGTCGGGCCCGCCCTGCCGTGCTGCTGGACGCCTCGCTCGGGCCAACGGAGCCGTCCTCGTCGCCTGCGGTGTGGACGGGGTGGTCGCCCGGGTCGAGGTGGCTGCCGGCGGTGGCCTGCCGTCCGCCCACGCCGTCGCCGTGGCCGGCCCACGGCCTGCTGCGGCGACGGTCGGCCGACGCGCCGTGGGCAGCCCGCGCGGTTCAGCCACGTCCGGCGGACTCGCTCCGGCTCCACCGGCCATCCCCACCGGAGTGTGTATGGTGTGCCTGTCGGCCCGCCGGTCACCGAATTCCCGGTCGACCCGGACACTTCCACGACGTCCGTCGGCCGATCAGCACCATCGATCAAGGAGTCACGTGCCAGGCACGAAGAAGCTCGTGATCGTCGAGAGCCCCGCGAAGGCGAAGACGATCGCGCAATACCTCGGTGACGGATACGACGTCCAGGCGTCTGTCGGACACATCCGTGACCTCGTCGAGCCCAAGAACCTGCCGGCCGAGCTCAAGAAGGGCTCCCTCGGCAAGTTCTCCGTGGACGTCGACAACGGGTTCGAGCCGTACTACGTCGTCTCCGATGCGAAGAAGAAGACCGTCGCGGACCTCAAGCGTGCGCTGAAGGACGCCGACGAGCTCTACCTCGCAACAGATGAGGACCGCGAGGGCGAGGCCATCGCGTGGCACCTGCTGCAGGTGCTGAAGCCCAAGGTGCCCGTCAAACGCATGGTGTTCCACGAGATCACCAAGGAAGCCATCCAGCGTGCCCAGGAAGCCACGCGGGAACTCGACACCGCGCTGGTCGACGCCCAGGAGACCCGTCGCATCCTCGACCGGCTCTACGGGTACGAGGTCTCGCCGGTGCTCTGGCGCAAGGTCGGGCCGGGCCTCTCCGCCGGTCGTGTCCAGTCCGCGGCGACCCGCCTCGTCGTCGACCGTGAGCGCGAGCGTCTCGCCTTCGTCTCGGCGAACTACTGGGACCTGACGGCGCGCTTCGAGAAGTCCGACGAGGGGGCCTTCACGGCTCGCCTCGCCCGGATCCAGGGCAAGCGCGTGGCCTCCGGCCGTGACTTCGACGACCGTGGTCAGACCACGGCGGACGTCGTCCGTCTCGACGAGGGCTCGGCGAGCTCGCTCTCCGCGGTCCTCGACCGCGCCGGCGACGCCGTCGTCCGCAGCGTCGAGTCGAAGCCGTACACACGCCGACCGGCAGCTCCGTTCACCACGTCGACGCTGCAGCAGGAAGCCGCGCGCAAGCTCCGCTTCTCGGCCCGTCAGACGATGAGCGTCGCGCAGTCGCTGTACGAGAACGGCCACATCACCTACATGCGTACCGACTCCGCGTCGCTGTCGCAGCAGGCGATCACCGCCGCACGCAAGCAGGCGACCGCCCTCTACGGCGCGGACTCGATCCCGGCGAAGCCCCGTTCCTACGCCGGCAAGAGCAAGAACGCGCAGGAGGCCCACGAGGCGATCCGCCCCGCCGGCGACACGTTCAAGACGCCGTCGCAGATGGAGGGTGTCCTCCGCGGCAACGACCTCCGTCTCTACGACCTCATCTGGAAGCGCACGGTCGCGTCGCAGATGGCCGACGCCAAGGGCTCGACCGCGTCCGTGGTGCTCGGGATCGCGTCGACCGAGTCGATCGAGGGCCTGGCGTCCACGGCGAGCGGCACCGACGTCGAGTTCACGGCGTCCGGCACGGTCATCACCTTCCGTGGGTTCCTCAACGCCTACGAAGAAGGCCGCGACGAAGAGCGCTCCTCGGGCGACTCCGCGGACGACGCGAAGCTGCCGCAGATGGCCGAAGGTGACCACCTCGGCGTCTCCGACGTGGCGGCCAAGGGGCACGACACCTCCGCACCTCCGCGCTACACCGAGGCCAGCCTGGTCAAGACGCTCGAAGAGCTCGGGATCGGGCGCCCGTCGACCTACGCCGCGATCCTCTCCACGATCATGGACCGCGGGTACGTGACGCAGCGCGGGACCGCCCTGGTGCCGAACTGGATCGCGTTCAGCGTCGTGCGTCTGCTCGAGGACTACTTCGGGGACCTCGTGCAGTACGACTTCACGGCCGAGATGGAGAACGACCTCGACCGCATCGCCAGCGGCGAGGAAGACCGTGTCGACTGGCTCAAGGAGTTCTACTTCGGTGGCGGTGACCAGCGCGGACTCCGCACGGTCATCGACAACCTCGGTGAGATCGACGCACGCGAGATCAACTCGGTCGAGCTCGCGCCGGGCCTGACCCTCCGCATCGGTCGGTACGGCCCCTACATCGAGACCCCGAGCGACGACCCGGAGAAACCGCGCCGCGTCAATGTGCCGGAGGACATCGCGCCGGACGAGCTCACCCTCGAGAAGGCCCGCGAACTCGTCGAGGCGCCGGTCGTCAGCGACCGCGTGGTGGGCATCAACCCGCAGACGGGCAAGGAGGTCCTGGCGAAGGACGGCCGCTTCGGTCCGTACGTGACCGAGCGCACCCCGGAGCCCGAGCCGACGGTCGACCCGGCGACGGGCGAGGTCCTGGCGGCTGAACCAGAACCGGCTGCAGCGGCAGAGGCGGCAGCGAGTACGGCGACGGGCGTGAAGACCGCGACCAAGACCGGCGCGAAGACCGCCGCCGCGAACAAGACGCCCGCGAAGAAGGCCACGGCCAAGAAGGCAGCGGCCCCGAAGGAGCGCACGGCCTCCCTCTTCAAGTCGATGGACCCAGGGTCGGTCGACCTCGAGACCGCGCTGAAACTCCTCGACCTCCCGCGCACGGTCGGGACGGACCCGGAGTCCGGCGACGAGATCACCGCGCAGAACGGTCGCTACGGGCCCTACCTCAAGAAGGGCACCGACACCCGGACCCTGCCGAGCGAGGACGCGATCTTCGACGTCGACCTGCCCGGTGCCCTCGAGCTCTTCGCGCAGCCGAAGTACGGCGCCAAGCGTGCCGCAAGCGCGGCGCTCAAGGAGTTCGACGCGGACCCGGTGTCCGGCAAGCCGATCAAGGTGAAGGACGGCCGCTTCGGCCCGTACGTCACCGACGGCGAGACGAACGCCACGATCCCGCGCGGCGAAGAGGTCGAGACGGTGGACTTCGAGCGTGCGGTCCAGCTCCTCGCGGACAAGCGCGCCAAGGGCCCGGTCAAGAAGAAGGCACCGGCCCGACGCGCCCCCGCGAAGAAGAAGTGAGCACGGACGGAGCAGTGCGCACGGACGACGCCCGCGGCTGGTTCATCACCCTCGAGGGCGGTGACGGCGCGGGCAAGACCACGCAGGCCGAGCGCCTCGAGCAGTGGCTCGGGGCGCACGGCCGGCGGGTCGTCCGGACCCGGGAGCCCGGTGGCACGGACCTCGGCCAGCGCATCCGCGAGATCGTCCTGCACGACCGCGGCCACGTGACGCCCCGGGCCGAGGCGCTGCTCTACGCCGCCGACCGTGCACACCACGTCGAGACGGTCGTCCGGCCTGCCGTCGCCCGCGGTGACGTCGTGCTGCAGGACCGGTACATCGACTCCTCGGTCGCGTACCAGGGCGTGGCCCGCGGCCTCGGCGCCGAGCAAATCCGGTCGGTGTCGAACTGGGCAGCGGACGGCATGACGCCGGACCTCACGGTGCTGCTCGACCTCGACGTGAGCCTCGGGCGGGCGCGTGTCGCGGCCGCCCGCGGTGACGTGTTCGACCGCCTCGAGTCCGAAGCGGCAACGTTCCACGAGTCCGTCCGGCAGGCCTTCCTCGACATGGCCCGCGCCGAACCGGAGCGGTTCCTCGTCGTCGACGCCTCCGAGTCGGCCGACGTCGTGCAGGAGCGGATCCGTTCGGCCGTGGCACGCCTGGTCGGGGTCGGTTGATGCTGCGGACCGCGACGACGTGCGCGAGCGCCGACGACCGGCCGGTCCCGTCGGTGGCTCCTGGCAGGATCCTCCCGTGAGCGTGTGGGAGGGCCTGACCGGACAGGAAGAGTCCGTGGCTGCGCTGCGGAGTGCCGCCGAGTCGACCGACGGCACGGGTGGCATGACGCATTCGTGGCTCATCACCGGGCCTCCCGGCTCCGGACGCTCGAACGTCGCCGCGGCCTTCGCCGCCGCCCTGGTCGGCAACGGCCCCGACGATGACCACACGCTGCGTCTGATCACCGCCGGCACCCACCCCGACGTCGCCCGGCTCACCACTCAGCGCGTCATCATCACGATCGACGAGATCCGGCAGCTGGTGACCTCGTCACACTTCTCGCCCTCGGTCGGCCGGTACCGCGTGATGATCGTCGAGGACGCCGACCGGATGACGGAGCGGACCTCGAACCTGCTGCTGAAGGCACTCGAGGAACCGCCGGAGCGCACGGTGTGGATCCTCTGCGCTCCGAGCGAGGCCGACCTGCTGCCGACGATCCGCTCGCGGGTGCGCTCGGTCCGCCTGCGTGTCCCGGGCATCGAGTCGGTCGCCGACCTCATCGTGGCCCGGACCGGCGTGGACCGTGTCCTCGCCACCGATGCGGCGCGTCAGGCGCAGAGCCACATCGGCATGGCGCAGCGCCTCGCGACGAGCGAGGACGCCCGTGACCGTCGTCGACGGACCCTGACCACGGTCCTCGCGATCCGCAGCGTCGGCGACGCCGTGAACGCCGCGGCCGCGCTCCTGGCGGTGGCGGACGAGGACGCCAAGGCGATCACGCTCGAGCGTGACGCCGAGGAACGCGACGCCGCACTCCGGTCCCTGGGTGTCCAACCGGGCGGTACCGTCCCGCCTGCGCTCCGGTCCCAGCTCCGGGTGCTCGAAGAGGACCAGAAGCGTCGGGCGACCCGGAGCCTCCGCGACGGCCTGGACCGCATCCTCGTCGACGTCTCCTCGCTGTACCGCGACCTGCTGCTGCTCGGACTCGGCGCCCCCACCGAGCCGGTGAACCTGGCGATCCGTCACGAGCTCGAGCGGGCGTTGCCGTCCGTCCCGCCCGCGGCCGCACTCGAGGTCCTCGACGCGATCGCGACCGCGCGGCAGCGCATCGGTGCGAACGTCGCCGCGCTCCTGGCGCTCGAAGCGCTGCTCGTCACGGTCGCCCGCGCCGTCCGCTGACCGGCTGGCCGGGGCGGCACGGCCTGGCGATCCCGACAGGGTTCTCAGGCCGTCCGCGATGCTCGGCGTGGGAGGATCGGCCCATGACCGACGCTGCACCGGGCCTCCGCGAACGGAAGCGGCGCGCCACCCGCTTGGCGATCCAGCAGGCCGCGCTCCGCATCGCGATCGAGCACGGTCTGTCCGCGGTCACCGTCGACGAGGTCTCCCGCCGGGCGGACGTCTCGCCGCGGACGTTCTTCAACTACTTCCCGAGCAAGGAGCAGGCGATCCTCGGTGACGACCCGACCCTGCCGCAGGGCGAGGACGTCGAGACCTTCGTCGCCGGCGGCCCGACGGGTGAACTGCTCGCGGACCTCGGCACGCTGCTGGTGCACTCGGCGCACGAACTCATCGACGAACGCGGGTTGATCGGGGAGCGACAGCAGGTCCTCCGCGCGAACCCCGAGCTCTTCAGCCAGCGGATGGCGTCGATGAAGGAGTTCCAGGCCGGCATCCAGACGGTCGTCGAGCAGCGGTTGCGGCTCGAGGACGGTCTGCCCGAGACCGGTGACCTGACCGGGGACGGCAGTCCGCGTCGGTCGGACGAGGACGACGCGGTGCGCCGCCGCGCCCGCCTGGCGTCACTCGTCGGCATGGCAGCGCTCCGTCACGCTTGGTGGGAGTGGTCCGAGTCGGACGCGGACGCACACCTCGTCGACGAGCTCGAGCGGTCCTTCGCCGACCTCGGCGCGCTCGTTTCGCGCTCGCTCGTCTGATCCTGTACAGTGATTTCTCGTGCCGCTCCGGATCACCGGGGCGTCCGCCGCCTTAGCTCAGTCGGTAGAGCGATTCACTCGTAATGAATAGGTCGTCGGTTCGATTCCGACAGGCGGCTCCGAGACCCCCTCGTTCCTCCCGGAGCGAGGGGGTTCTGCGTTCCCCGAGCGGCCAGGCAGCGAGCGGCCAGGCAGGCGAGCGGGCGGGCAGGCGAGCGAGGCCAGGCAACCCACCAGCCCCACCAGCCCCACCCGGGAGGCCCGTCACCGGCACTCGTGCACGCGCGCCTCCCAGGGACGCAGCGTTCCGGCGACCGGCGGCTCCCCGAGGTTCCCCAGGACGAACGCCCCCACGAGCCTCCCGACCGACTCCGGTAGCTCCAGGTCCACGTCGGACAGGTTCGCGACGACGACGAGTGGCGGCCCGTCCGCATCCGCCGAGGCCCGCGTGAACGCCCACAGCGTCGGGTGTTCCGCCTCGAGCAGTGTGAACGTCCCCAACCGCACGGTGCGGGAGCGGTGTCGGAGGTCGATGAGTCGACGGTGATGCTCGTACACCGAGCGCTGCCCGGCTGCCCGGTCGCCCGCGACGGTGACGCGCGGCCACCCCTGCCCCATGCCGATCCACGGTTCGGCGGTGGAGAACCCGCCGGCGGGTGCGCTGTCGTCCCACGGGATCGGCGTGCGCGCGTTGTCGCGGCTGCGGAAGGCGAGGGCCTCGAGCGCCTCGGACTCCGGCATGCCGCGGCCGACGGCGCCGCGGAACCAATTGTGCGACTCGATGTCCCGGTACTGGTCGATGCTGGTGAAGGCGGCGTTCACCATGCCGATCTCGTCGCCCTGGTACACGTACGGGGTGCCGCGGTGCAGGTGCAGCACGGTGGCGAGCAGCGTGGCCGACTCGTACCGGAACGCGAAGGGGTCGCCGCCGGAGGCCGCCGCGCCGAACCGCGACACCGGCCGCGGCTGGTCGTGGTTCGACAGGTACAGCGAGTTCCACCCGCGGTCCTCGAGCCCGGTCTGCCACCGGGCCAGTGAGCGCTTCAACTCCGGCAGGTCGGTCTCGTTCCGGGTGAACTTCGACGACGGTGCGTGGTCGAGGCCGACGTGTTCGAACTGGAACACCATGTCGAGCTCGTGGCGTTCCGGGTCGGTGAAGAGCGCCGCGTCCTCCACGGTGACACCGGGCATCTCGCCGACGGTGAGCAGGGCCTCCCGACCGGCGAAGACGCGCTCGTGCATCTCCTGCAGGTGCTCGTGGATGCGCGGCTGCATGACGTACGCGTCGCTGTCACCGGAGAGGGCGTCGTCGTCCTTGGCGATGTGGTTGATGACGTCCATCCGGAAGCCGTCGACCCCGCGGTCCAGCCAGCGGTTCATCATGTCGTAGACCGCGGCGCGGAGGTCGGGGTTCTCCCAGTTCAGGTCCGGCTGCTGCGGCGTGAACATGTGCAGGTAGTACTGACCGGTACCGGGGTCCCACGACCAGGCTGGTCCGCCGAAGGCGGCACGCCACCCGTTCGGCTCGTGGCCGTCGACGGGGTCGCGCCAGATGTACCAGTCGTGCTTCGGGCAGGTGCGGGACTGCAGGGCGGCGCGGAACCAGGGGTGTTGGTCGCTGGAGTGGTTGACGACGAGGTCCATGACGAGCTTCATGCCGCGCCGGTGCACCTCGACCAGCAACGCGTCGAACTCGTCGATGGTGCCGAACAGCGGGTCGATGTCCTCGTAGTCGGCGATGTCGTACCCGTTGTCGGCCTGGGGCGATCGGTAGACCGGCGACAGCCAGACGACGTCCACGCCGAGGTCGGCGATGTGGTCCAGGTGCTGCCGCAGCCCGGCGAGGTCGCCGACGCCGTCGCCGTTGCCGTCCGCGAAGCTCCGCGGGTACACCTGGTAGACGACGGCTCCCGTCCACCATGGTTCCGGTCCGGTCACGGCGCCTCCTCGCGTCGGTGCGCGCCCCTACGCGCATGCCCACCAGTGCGTCGGACCGGAGGCCCGTCCTGCGTTCCGGTGTCGGGCCTCCAGTCGATCGGCTGGTCACCCGCACGGTACTCCGGCGGTCCTGACACCGCTGCACGAGCCCCTGTGGACAGCTGGCCTGTCCGCAGCGGGGCGATCGCGCGACGACCTGCGCGGGAGCGGCTGGTAGACACGACCCATGGCCATCCGATGGGGAGTACTCGGGACCGGCGGCATCGCCCGGTCCTTCGTCCGCGACTGCAGTGCCGCGGGGGTGGTGTTCACCGCGGTCGGCTCACGGACCGACGAGTCCGCGCGGGCCTTCGCGGACGAACACGACATCCCGCACGCGCACGGTGACTACGCCGCACTGGTGGCGGACGACCAGGTCGACGCGGTCTACGTGGCGACGCCGCACTCCCGCCACGCCGAGGACGCCCTGCTCGCGATCGCCGCAGGGAAGCACGTCCTGGTCGAGAAGGCCTTCACGATCACCGCGGAGGAGGCCCGACGGGTCCGCGACGCGGCGCACGACCGCGGTGTGCTCGTGATGGAGGCGATGTGGACCCGCTTCCTGCCGCAGACCGCGATGATGCGGCGGGTCCTCGCCGAGGGCCGCATCGGCACCCCCCGACTGGTGCAGGCGACGCACCACCAGGCGCTGCCGACCGATCCGCGCCACCGGCTCAACGACCCCGCTCTCGGCGGTGGCGCGCTGCTCGACCTCGGCGTCTACCCCGTGTCGTTCGCGGTCGACGTGCTCGGCGTCCCGACCGCGGTCACAGCGTCCGGCACCCTCAGCGACCAGGGCGTCGACACGCAGATGGGCATCGTGATGACCCATCCGGGTGGGGCGCAGTCGACGGTGCACTTCGCCCTGGACCTGCGCAGCCCGAACAGTGCGTCGATCATCGGCACCGAGGGGCGTATCGACCTCGACCCGACGTGGTGCACGCCGACCACCTGGCGCATCCGGGACGCCGACGGTGCGGTCGTGGAGGAGTTCGACGGGCGCGAGGAGCTCGCCGGCTACAACCACGAGGCCCGTGGCTTCGAGGCCGCGATCACGGCCGGGGTGCCGGCCGACAGCACCACGCACATCGACCACACGGTCGCGATCATGGCCGTGATGGACGAGGCCCGCCGGCAGGTCGGCGTCCGGTACCCGGCCGATCCCGGGCACTGAACACCTCGCAGCCCGGCGGCTGACGACGGTGGGCCTGGAGGCACGGACCCGCGTCTCGTAGGATCGCCTGGATGTCCGAGCAGTCACCCCAGCCGCCCACCGGCGGCCCCGTCCACCGTTCCGTCGCAGCCCTGCGCGCCTCCGTCCGCCGGAAGCCGGTGCCGTGGGGAGTCGGTGGGCTCGTCGTCGTCCTCGCGGTCGCCTCCGGCGGTGTGGTCGCGGTGAACGCGGCGACCGCGGACCAGCCCAGCGCGATCGGGTCGGCCAGCGCCTCCCGGACGCCGCTCGGCACCCGGACACCGGCGTCGTCCCCGACCCCGTCGGCAGCCCGGACGGCCACGCCGACCGCGAGACCGACTGCGACCCCGACACCGACCCCGTCGGCGAAGGCTGCCGCCCGCACCTGCTCGGTCGCTGGCGCAGCCTCCGCGAGTGGGCTCGGTCGCTTCGAGGGCTACGTCTTGAACGCGGCCACCGGGGAAGAGCTGTTCTCGCGCGACGGTGGGACGCCGGCGCAGACCGGCAGCGTGATGAAGACCCTGACGAGCGCGACCGCGCTGGCGGTCCTCGGTGCCGGGCACACCATCCCGACGACCGTCACCGACGAGGGTGGTGGCACGATCGCCCTCGTCGGACACGGCGACGCGACCCTGACGGCCGGCAACGGCACGGTCTACCCGGGGGCGCCGAGCCTCGCGCAACTCGCCCAGCAGGTGAAGGGGCGGCTCGGCGGCACGCCGGTGACGACGATCGTCGCCGACGGCACCTGGTGGAGCGCATCCGACGCCTGGGACCCGACCTGGCCCGTCAGCGAGCGGACCATCGGGTACCAGCCGAACGTCACCGCGCTGATGGTCGACGGCGACCGCGCGAACCCGGCGGCCGCGACCTCGCCGCGCTCCGAGGACCCGATCGGCCGGGCCGGTGTGGCCTTCCGGACGGCCCTCGCGAACGCCGGAGTCGTCGGAGCGTCGACCGCTCAGGTGACGCAGCGGGCGACGACCTCGCAGAACACGATCGCGCAGGTGCAGTCCCAGCCGGTGTCGACGCTGATCGGGCAATTGATCCCGAACTCGGACAACACCCTCGCCGAGATGCTCGCGCGCGTGTCCTCGAAGCAGGCCGGCGCCGGTGGCACCGCAGCGTCGCTGACCGGTGTCTACAGCAGTGCTCTCCGCGGGTACGGCGTGGACCCGTCCGGCATCCGCATCGTCGACGGCTCCGGCGAGAGCGCGTCGAACGCCGTCTCGCCCTCGTTCGTCGCGCACCTCATGGTCCCGGTGACCCGGGGTGACAAGGGGCTCGGGACACTCGCGCAGGTCCTGCCGGTGGCCGGCGTGTCCGGTACGCTCTCGAGTCGGTTCACCGGCGCGAACGCCGTGGCGCGTGGCAAGGTGCACGCGAAGACCGGGTGGATCGACAGTGCGAACACCCTCGGCGGCTACATCGACGCTGCCGACGGCACGAAGTTGACGTTCGCGTTCTACGCCATCGGGTCGCCTCGGGCCGCCGCGCTCCCGGCACTCGACGCGGTCACGGCCGCGGTCTACCGATGCGGAGGCTCGCTCACCGGGTCCTGACCCGACGGGTGTTGGATGGGGGCATGGCAAGGGCACTGCTCATCACCGACGTCCAGAACGACTTCACCGAAGGCGGTGCGCTCGCGGTCGACGGGGGAGCGGCACTCGCCGAGCGGATCACCGCGTTCCTCCGTCGGCATGCGGACGAGTACGACCTCGTCGTGGCCTCCCGGGACTGGCACGACGCCACCGGGGACAACGGCGGACACTTCGCGGGTCCGGAGGGTCCGGACTTCCGGACGACGTGGCCGCCGCACTGCGTCGCCGACACGCCGGGCGCCGAGTACCACCCGGCCCTCGACCTGTCCTTCGTCGACGTCCACGTCCGCAAGGGGCAGGGTGAGCCGGCGTACTCGGCATTCGAGGGCACGACCGAAGCCGGAGCCGACCTCGTCGACGTCTTCTTCGACCGCGAGGTCCACGCCGTCGACATCGTCGGCATCGCGACCGACCACTGCGTCCGGGCGTCCGCGCTCGACGGGGTGCACGCGGGCCTCGACGTCTTCGTCTACGAGGACCTCGTCGTGGGCATCGACCCGGCCAGCAGCGACGCCGCGCTCGAGGAGGTCCGCGACGAGGGCGGGCACACCGGGCACAGCGACATGGACGAGGGGCGTCAGCGCCCGGGAGGAGCAGTCCTGTGACCGACGAGCAGACGACCAGCACCACGACCGCCACCAGGACCACGGTCGGTGACGAGCACGTCAGCGTCCCCGACGTGCCCACCGGCCTCTTCATCGGCGGCTCCTGGCGTCCCGCGAGCGGCGGTGCGACCTTCGACGTCCGCGGCCCCTCCACCGGCGCGGTCCTCGCGAGCGTCGCGGACGCCACCCCGGAGGACGGCATCGCCGCACTCGACTCCGCCGTCGCCGCACAGGCCGAGTGGGCGGCGACCGCACCCCGGCACCGCTCCGACCTGCTCCGGCGCACGTTCGACCTCGTGCACGAGCACGCCGACGACATCGCCGCGATCATGACGCTCGAGATGGGCAAGCCGCTCGCAGAGTCCCGCGGCGAGGTCGTCTACGGTGCCGAGTTCCTCCGCTGGTTCTCGGAGGAAGCCGTGCGCATCGGCGGCGACTACCGCACGAACCCGGAGGGCACCGGTCGCGGCATCGTCCTCAAGCGTCCGGTCGGCCCCGTCTACGCGATCACGCCGTGGAACTTCCCACTGGCGATGGCCACCCGGAAGCTCGCACCGGCGCTGGCCGCCGGGTGCACGGTCGTGCTGAAGCCCGCCGACCTCACCCCGCTGACCACGCTGTACCTGGTCGAGCTGTTCCGTCGCGCCGGGCTGCCGGACGGTGTCCTCAACGTGGTGCCGGCCTCGGACGCGAAGGCCCTGTCCGCGCCGGTCATCGCCGACCGCCGGCTGCGGAAGCTCACCTTCACCGGCTCGACCCCGGTCGGTTCGGCGCTGCTCAAGCAGGCGGCCGACAACGTCCTGAAGACGAGCATGGAGCTCGGGGGCAACGCCCCGCTCCTGGTGTTCGACGACGCCGACCTCGACCGCGCGGTGGACGCCGCGATGCAGGCGAAGTTCCGCAACGTCGGCGAAGCCTGCACCGCGGCCAACCGCTTCTTCGTGCAGGAGGGCATCGCCGACGCGTTCACCGCGGCACTCACCGAGCGGATCGACGCGCTGCGCATCGGTCGGGGCACCGAGGACGGTACGGACATCGGCCCGCTCATCGACTCTCGCGCGGTCGACAAGGCCGCGGGGCTCGTGGACGACGCCGTCGAGCGCGGCGCACGACTCGTCACCGGTGGGGTGAGGGTCGAGCGCGAGGGCACCTTCTACGCACCGACGCTCCTGGACGACGTCCAGCCCGGCTCGGACATCCTGACCACCGAGATCTTCGGACCGGTCGTGTCGATCACGCGCTTCGCGACGGAGGAGGAGGGCATCCGCCTCGCCAACGACACGGAGTACGGCCTCGTCGCATACGCGTTCACTGAGGACATGCGCCGTGGGCAGCGGCTGGCCGAACGGCTCGAGACGGGGATGCTCGGATGGAACACGGGGGTCGTGTCCAACGCGGCGTTCCCGTTCGGCGGCGTGAAGGCCTCCGGTCTCGGCCGCGAGGGCTCGCACGAGGGCCTCGAGGAGTACCTGGAGACGGTCTACGTCCTGACGCCGGACCCCTTCGCCGCCTGAGCCCCTCGCAGAGGTGGCCTCAGACGAGGAGCTGGTGCTTCGCCAGGTCGCGGTAGAGCGGGGTGCTCTGCACGAGTTCGGAGTGGGTGCCGACACCGACGACGCGGCCGTGCTCGAGCACGACGATGACGTCGGAGTCCACCACGGTGGACAGTCGGTGGGCGATGACGAGCAGGGTGCGGTCCTCGGCGACGGCGTCGATCGCCAGGCGCATCTTCTGCTCGTTCACACCGTCGAGCGAGGACGTCGACTCGTCGAGCAGGAGGATCGGGGGAGCGGCGAGCAGGGCCCGCGCGATGGCGAGGCGCTGCCGTTCCCCGCCGGAGAGCATCACGCCGTCCTCACCGACCTGCGCGTCGAGGCCGCGGGGGTCGCGGTGCAGCACGTCGCCGAGGTTCACGGCCTCGAGCACCCGGACGCACTCGGACTCGGACGCGTCCGGCGACCCGAGCAGCAGGTTCGCTCGGATCGTGCCGGCCAGCACGGGGGCATCCTGTTCGACGTACCCGATCTGCGCTCGGAGTTCGGCGCGGTCGAGGCCGCGGACGTCCAGACCACCGAGTCGGATGACGCCGTCGGTCGGGTCGTAGAAGCGCTCGATGAGCGCGAGCGTCGTCGACTTGCCCGCACCGGACGGACCGACCAGCGCGACACGGGAGCCGCGCGGGACGCTGAACGACACGTCGCGCAGCACGACCTGGTCGTCCTCGGCGCTCGGTGCCACCGCACTGACGTCGCCCGCCCCTTCGGCCCCGTCCGTGCCGACCGCGTCCGGGGACACCGCGTACCGGAAGGTGACGTGTTCGAACGTGATCGCGTCGTCCGTGGCGATCGCGGCGGCCGGCCGGACCGCGGCGTCGTCCTGGTCCTCGGTCGGCAGGTGCAGGACCTCCTCGATGCGGCCGAGGGCACCGAGGGCCTGCGCCACGGCGACGACCGCGCCGAGGGCCTGACCGAGCGGCATGATCATCATGAAGAGCAGCAGGATGAACGTGATGAGGGTCGCGATCGTGATCGTCCCCGCCGCGACCTGCGCGCCGCCGATGCCGAGCACGGCGATGAACGCGACCTGCATGACGATGCTCGCGACCGGCACCACGAACGCTGACATCCGGGCGATGACGAGCCCGCGCTGGTAGGCCTCCGTCGCGTGCTGGTCGACCTCACTGACCTCGCGCGCCGTGGCACCCGCGGCACGGATGGTGCGGACGGCGCCGATGCCGCGCTCGACCGCGGCGGTGAGGTCGCCGACCTTCTCCTGCGCGGCCTTCGAGGCGACCCGGATGCGCCGGCTGAGGCCGCCGACGACGACCACCGCGACGATGACGATGACGATCACCACGACGAGGAGCAGCGGGTCGATGATCGCCATCGCGATGACCGCGCCGGCGAAGGTGAGCGCGCCGCCGATGGACTCGATCAGCCCCTGCGTCAGGACGGCCCGGAGGAGCGTGGTGTCGCTGCCGACGCGGGACACCAGGTCACCGGTGCGTCGGACGTCGAACTCCGAGATCGGCAGGTTGAGGATCCGTGCGATGAGCTTGCGCCGGGTGGAGAGCACGACGCCTTCGCCGGCACGCTGCAGCAGGAAGTGCTGGACACCGTTCAGGACGCCGGCGACGAGCACCAGGACCACGAGCGCCCACACCAGCGCCGACATGCCGGTGCCCTGTTGGACGGCGGTCACGACCTGGTTCACGAGCAGCGGCTGCGCCAGGGACGCTCCTGCCCCGAGGATGCTCAGCACGATGATGACGACCATCGCCGGCTTGTTCTCGAACAGGTAGGACAGCAGGCGACCGAAGGTGGCGCGGGGCCCGTCGGTCTTCTTCGGGCGTGCGAACGGGTTGCTCATCGTGGGTCGATTCTCTCACCGCGGGACCGACAGACGGACGGGAGGCTCCCCACCGGTGTGGTGGGGAGCCTCCCGTCCGTCAGATGCTCGCGGAGGAGCGCTCGCGCTACGGGGCGACGCGCTCCACGGCCGGCTGGTCGTCGACCGTGTCCGCGAGGTCGCTCCCGCGGGTCTCGCGGACGAGGAACAGCGCGACCAGCGTCACGACCGCCGCGATGGTCAGGTAGAGGCCGACGAGGAAGATGTTCCCGTCCGGCTGCCACAGCTTGAGGGCGATGGTCGGCGCGAGCGAGGCACCGAGGATCGACGCGACGTTGTACGCCAGCGCGGAGCCGGTGTACCGGACGTTGGTCGGGAACAGCTCCGGCAGCAGCGCGCCCATCGGACCGAATGTGAGCCCCATCAGTGACAGTCCGACGATCAGGAACGTGACCACGGTGATCGGTCCGTGAGCCGCCGCGAACCAGAACTGGAACGTCAGGCCGAAGAGCGCGATGCCGATGGTGGTCGGGATGAGCGTGCGGCGGCGTCCGAACCGGTCGGCGAGCAGGCCCGCGATCGGCGTGCAGATGCCGAAGAAGACGACACCGATCATGAGCAGTGACAGGAACTCGCCGCGCGAGTACCCGAGCCCGATCTTCGGGACGAGCTTCGACGCGGTGTCGCCCGCCGTGCCGTAGTTCAGCGTGAAGGTCGTCATGAAGTAGAAGAGCACGTAGGTCGCGACCATGCCGAAGGTGCCGACGACGACCGCGCGCCAGGAGGTGCGGAACACCCGGCCGAGCGGGACCTTCGCGACCGAGCCGGACTCCTGGACGCCACGGAACACGGTGGACTCGACCAGACGGAAGCGCACGTAGAGCCCGATGAGGACGAGCACGGAGGACACCAGGAACGGGATGCGCCATCCCCACGCCTGGAAGTCGGCGTTCGGGGTGCCGTCGGCACCGGCGGGCAGCGCCGCGTTGATGATGATGAACAGGCCGTTGGCGAGCAGGAAGCCGATCGGGGCGCCGAGCTGCGGCATCGAACCGAACACGCCGCGCTTGCCCTCGGGGGCGTTCTCCGTCGCGAGCAGTGCCGCGCCGGACCACTCGCCGCCGAGTCCGACGCCCTGGGCGAAGCGGAGGACGGCGAGGAGCACGGGCGCCAGGACCCCGACCGAGCCGAAGGTCGGCAGGCAGCCGATGAGGAACGTCGCGGTGCCCATCACGAGCAGGGAGGCGACGAGGGTGGTCTTCCGTCCGACGCGGTCACCGAAGTGACCGAACAGGATCGATCCGACCGGACGGGCGAAGAACGCCAGCGCGAACGTCACGAACGAGGACAGCTGCGACGCCGTCGGGTCCTCGTTCGGGAAGAACAGGGTGGGGAAGACGAGGACGGCGGCGGTCGCGTAGACGTAGAAGTCGTAGAACTCGATGGAGGTGCCGACGAGGCTCGCGATGACGACGCGCGAGCGCGGGTTCGTCTTCGTGGCAGACGTCGGGGTGGCCGGGGCGGCGGACATGCGTGTGAGGACCTTCGAGGTGCGCGCGTTCGAGGAGCGCTGCGGTGACCGGACGGCGGACTGGCGACACGGTTCGCGCGGGGTGGCGCGGACACCGGGTCGGGTGCGTTCGGAGGTGGTGGTCCCGCTCGTGACGGGGTCCTCAGTGTACGACGGATGTCGGGCAGCTGCGAATCGACCCTGAGCTGGCCGTCAGTTCGCCGGTCGGACGGTTGCCGGTCGGTCAGTTGCTCGCGCCGGTGCCGAGGTGCGACGGCAGCGTGTGGCCCATGCGGTCGCGCTTTGTGTCCAGGTACCCGGCGTTCTGCGCGGAGATCCCGACGACCAGCGGCACGAGGGAGTCCACCGTGATGCCGTGCTCCACCAACTGTCGGCGCTTCTCGGGGTTGTTCGAGAGCAGCCGCACACGGGTGATGCCGAGGTCGGCGAGGATCCCGGCGGCGCCGCCGTACTCGCGGGAGTCGGCCGGGAGGCCGAGCGCGAGGTTCGCGTCGAGCGTGTCGAGCCCGTCCTCCTGCAGGCGGTAGGCCTTGAGCTTGTTGATGAGGCCGATGCCGCGACCTTCGTGGCCCCGCAGGTAGACGACGACCCCGCCCTCGGCGGCGATGGTGTCGAGGGCGGCGTCGAGCTGCGGGCCGCACTCGCACTTCAGCGACCCGAAGGCCTCACCGGTCAGGCACTCGGAGTGCACCCGCACGAGTGCGCCGTCCGAGGGTGCCTGGCCGTCGGGGGTCTTCGCGATCACGGCGACGTGTTCCGCGCTCGTCACGAGGTCGCGGTAGGCGCGCATCTCGAAGAGGCCGTGCGTGGTGGGGACGTTCGTGGACACCTCGAACGACACCGGGCTCCCGGGGGTGGCGGAGGTCAGTGCGTCGGTCATGTGGTGCTCCGGTCGGTGGGGGCCCCGTCGACCGCGCCGTCAGGCCGCTGCGGGACCGTGCGGGCGCGGACCAGCAGATCGGGGCCGAGGCTGGACGTCGACAGTACACGCAACGTCCGCGCCTCTTGGATACTTCCCACCCCGATGTCGCCGAGTGCGACGCGGGGTCCGCCGAGCAGTACCGGGGCCAGGTAGACGAGCAGTTCGTCGGCCAGTCCGGCGGCGATGAACGCCGAGGCGACGGTCGGGCCGCCCTCGACGAGGACGCTGTGCACCCCGCGTGCTCGGAGCGAGCGGAGCGCGGCGTCGAGGTCGTGTCCGGAGATCGTGACGACCCCGCGGGGATGCCGGTGCAGGGCGGCGTCCGCCGGCAGGGCTCGGTCGCCGAGGACGACGGGCAACGGCTGGTCGGCGAGGAACTCCCCGGCGTCGCCGCGTGCGGTCAGGCTGGGGTCGTCGGCCAGGGCGGTACCGGTACCGACCAGGACGGCGTCGTGCGCGGCCCGTTGTTCGTGCACGTGCTGGCGGGCGGCGGCGCCGGTGATCCACTGACTCGACCCGTCGGCCGCGGCGGCACGACCGTCCAGGCTGGCGGCCCACTTCACGGTCACCCAGGGACGCCCGAGACGGACGGAGAGCAGCCAGCGCTCGAGGAACGCCTCGGCCTGGTCGGCGAGGACGTCCGGCACCACGTCGACGCCGGCGGCTCGCAGTCGGTCCGCGCCACCGTGGGCGGCGGGACCGGGGTCGTCGACGGCGTACACGACCCGCGCGACGCCGGCCTCGATGAGGGCGACGGAGCACGGCCCGGTCCGGCCGACGTGGTCGCACGGTTCGAGGGTCACCACCGCGGTCGCGCCACGGAGCCGCGCCGGGTCGACCTTCCGCATCGCGTCGACCTCGGCGTGCGGGGTGCCCGCACCGCGGTGCCAACCCTCGCCGAGGACGTCGCCGTCGGGGGAGAGCACGACGGCGCCGACCCGGGCGTGGTCGCCGACGGCCGGGCCCCGGGCCGCGAGTTCGAGTGCGCGGCGCATCGCGCGGACCTCGGCGTCGCTGGCGGGCAGGCCGTGCGGCCCCGGGGCCGTGTCGGGTGCGGTGTGGCTCACGGAGCGAGACTACCGGCGGTCTGCGACGTCGATCCGGGAGGCCAGGGCAGGTCGGACGCGGGCGTCCCGTCCGCGCGCCGCAGGCCCTTCCACGCCGGGGCCGGCGAGCCGTCACGGTTCGGCACGAGGGCGTCACCGCTTCCGGTGTACGCGAAGCCGGCACGACGGGCGACCGCGGCCGACGCGGTGTTGCCGACGTAGCACTCCCAGTACACGTCCGGGGCGCCCTGCGCGAACGCCCACGCCACGACGAGTTCGACGGCGTCGTGCACGAGTCCGGTACCGCGGGCCGTGGGCGCCAGCCAGAACCCGAGGTCCCGGCGGGCCGTCCGGTAGCTGATGACACCGTCGAGCCAGGTCGACCCCTGCCGTCGGATCGCCCAGGTGTACTCGCGGTCCGACGCCCATCCGGGTCCGACGAGCGCGTCGACGAAGGACTGCGCGTCCTGCGCCCGGTACGGCTGCGGGATCGTCGTCCAGCGGACGATCTCCGGGTCCTGACAGGCCTCGGTGATGGCGGCCGTGTCGGCACGGGTCGGCATGTCGAGCCGGACCCGTGCCGACTCGAGGGTGACGGGGAGCACGGCCGGTCAGCGGGCGCGGGGCACGAAGCCGATCGCGTCGTACACGCGGGCGAGCGTGGCCTCGGCGATCGACTCGGCCCGCTCGGCGCCGACCTCGAGCAGGCGGTCCAGCTCGGCGGGGTCGTCGAGGAGTTCGAGCGTCCGGGTGCGGACCGGCTCGAGCTCGGCGACGACCGCGTCGGCCACCTCGCCCTTCAGGTCGCCGTAGCCCTTGCCGACGAACGAGGCCTCGAGCTCGGCGACCGGGGTGTGGGTGAACGCGGAGAGGATCGCCAGCAGGTTCGTGACACCGGGCTTCCCGGCCCGGTCGGCGCGGATCTCCCGCTCGGTGTCGGTGACCGCCGATCGGATCTTCTTCGCGGTGCGCTTCGGCTCGTCGAGCAGCAGCACCAGGCCGCTGTCCGACGCCGCCGACTTGCTCATCTTGCTCGTGGGCTCCTGCAGGTCGTAGATCCGGGCGGTGTCGCCGAGGATCCGCGCTTCCGGCACGACGAACGTGTCACCGAAGCGGGAGTTGAAGCGGCCGGCGAGGTCTCGGGTCAGCTCGACGTGCTGGCGCTGGTCGTCGCCGACCGGCACCACCTGGGCGTCGTAGAGCAGGATGTCGGCGGCCATCAACATCGGGTAGGTGAACAGCCCGACCGAGGCGGCCTCGGCACCCTGTCGCGCCGACTTGTCCTTGAACTGGGTCATCCGGCTCGCCTCGCCGAAGCCCGTGATGGTGTTGAGCACCCAGGCGAGCTGGGCGTGTGCGGGCACGTGCGACTGGATGAACAGCGTCGACTTCGTCGGGTCGATGCCCGCGGCGATGTACTGCGCCGCGGTCCGTCGGGTGTTCTCGCGGAGCGCCGCCGGGTCCTGCGGGGACGTGATGGCGTGCATGTCGACCACGCAGTACACGGCGTCGTGGTCGTCCTGCAGGTCGCGCCACTGCATGAGGGCGCCGATGTAGTTGCCGAGGTGGAGGGACCCGGCCGAGGGCTGGATGCCGGAGAAGATGCGGGTGCTGGTCATGCGGGAGTCCTGGTGCTCGGGAGCGAGTGGGGGATCAGAGTTCGTAGTCGACGACCACGGGGGCGTGGTCGGACCATCGCTGGTCGTACGCAGCGGCCCGGTCGACGGTGTACGAGGTCACCGTCGCGGCGAGTTCGGGCGTCGCGACCTGGTAGTCGATGCGCCAGCCGGAGTCGTTGTCGAAGGCCTGCCCGCGCCAGGACCACCACGTGTACGGCCCGTCGACGTCACCGGCCTGAGCACGGCCGACGTCGACCCAACCGAGGCCGGGTGCGGTGCTGCCGTCGGCACCCTCGACCGGTTCGCCGTCGGCGCCGAAGAACCGGCTGAAGTAGGCGCGCTCGCGCGGCAGGAAGCCGGCGCGCTTGACGTTGCCCTTCCAGTTCTTGATGTCCCGCTGGTCGTGGCCGACGTTGAGGTCACCGACGACGACGGCGAGCGGGTTGTGCTCGCGGAGCGCGGGCAGCCGCGCGGTCATGGCGTCGAGGAACTTCCACTTCTCGTCCTGCTTCGGGGTGTCGACCTCGCCCGAGTGCACGTAGGTGGAGACGACCGTGACCGTCCGTCCGCCGATCTCGTAGTCGGCCTCGAGCCAGCGGCCGGCGGAGTCGAAGTCCTCGGCCCCGAGCTCGACCCGGTGCAGGTGCGCCCGGTGCCGCGAGGCGATGGCGACACCGGCGCGGCCCTTCGCCGACGCGGGGTCGTGCACGACGTCCCACTCGTCGCCGAGGAGGCCGGTCAGGTCCTCGGTCGAGGCGCGGACCTCCTGCAGGGCGAGCACGTCGACGTCGCGCTCGGCGAGCCAGTCGCCCATCCCCTTCCGGAACGCGGCACGGATGCCGTTGACGTTGACGGTCGCGAGGCGCAGGCGTGTCATGCCGACCAGCCTATCGGCGGCGTCCGACGCGGCGGCGCGGACGTCAGCGGTGACCCGACGACGGACGGGAGGCCCGGCACCAGCTGGTACCGGGCCTCCCGTCCGATCTTGGTCGCGCAGGTCGCGCACAGGCCGGGTCAGGCGGCGTCGTGGTCCGTCTGCAGGAAGTCGACCAGGCTGTCCGCGGTGGTCTCGGCGTCGTCGCCGGACACGGTCAGCGCGACCTCGTCGCCGTTCTCGACGCCGAGGCCGAGGAGGCCGAGGATGCTGCCGGCGTTGGCCGACTTCTCACCCTTGGTGATGGTGACCTGGTGACCGGACGCGGTGACGGTCTGGACGAACAGCGACGCGGGTCGTGCGTGCAGGCCGGACGCGCTGGCGACGGTGACGGTGCGGGTGGCTTCGGACATCGATGGGCTCCTGTCGATGGGTGGTGCGCTCATGGTAGCGAGCGCCTGGCGGGTGGTTCCCGGGGTTGGTGGGGCGCGGACGGGCCGGCGTGGTCGACGTCCCGTGGTCAGTCGCGCCCGGGCCAGAAGACCTCGGTGCCGGCGGCCTCGACCTCGCGCACCAGGTCCAGGTTGACGTCGGGGTCGGTGATGATCGTGTCGATCGCGGCGAGCGGAGCGACCCGACCGAACTCCTCGCGACCGAACTTGGTGTGGTCGGCGAGCAGGATGCTCCGGCGGGCGGACTTGATCATGGCGGACTTCACGGCGGCCTCGGCCATGTTGTGCGTCGTCAGCCCACGCTCCGGGGTGATCCCGTTGATGCTGACGAAGGCGACGTCGACGCTGACCATGCCGATGAGCTGGTGCGTCCACGTGCCGACGCCGGCGAGCGAATCGCTCCGGATGTTGCCGCCGAGCAGGTGCAGGTCGATGCCCGGGCGGTTGGCGACGGCCATCGCCACCGGCAGCGAGTGCGTGACGACGGTGAGACCGCGGTCGGTGGGCAGCATCTCGGCCAGGCAGATCGTCGACGTGCCGGCGTCGATCATCACGGAGCCGTTCTCCGGCAGCTCGGCGAGGGCCGCCTCGGCGATCACCATCTTCTCGGTCTGGTTGATGCCACCGCGGTCGCCGACGCCCGGGTGCAGGGTGATCCGCTCGACGGGGATCGCGCCGCCGTGGGCGCGACGGACGAGTCCGCGGCGCTCGAGGCTGGTCAGGTCGCGGCGGATGGTCTCCGGCGTGACGGCGAGCAGTTCGGCGAGGTCCTTGACGTCGACCCGGCCGTGGGCGCGCGCCTGTTCGACGATGCGCTGGTGGCGTTCTGGTGCGTACATCGGGCCTCATCTGGTCGAGCGGGTCGCTCGGGTCGGGCTGCGCGTCCGGTCGGGGACGGCCATGTGGAGCGGAACGGACATGCTCGGGCACGATCTGTCCGGGAGGCCCGGGGCGCCTGTGGACGGCAAACGCAAACGGGCATCTGTTTCTGCATTTTTATCCCCGGATGTGTTTGTTTGTCAACGCGGCGCGATGTATGGTGCTGCAGAGCCGTCCGGTCGCAGCACGCACCGGACGCAGCACCGCCCCCGAACCACCCACCGCTGCTGCGCGTGAGATGAAGGAGTCTCCCCATGTCCGATCTGCTCGGAACCGGCGTCGGCCGCGGCGTTGCCCACGGCCCCGTGCTCCGGATGGCGGACCCCCTGGGAACCCCTTCGACCGCCCCGCTCGAGGGTTCGGCCGACGACGCCAAGCAGGCCGTGCACACCGCGCTCGCCGCGGTGGCGGAGGACCTCAACAAGCGCGGACAGCTCGCCGGCGGCGACGCCCAGGCCGTGCTCGAGGCCCAGGCGCTGATGGCCCAGGACCCGACCCTCCTCGACGACGTGCACGTCCGCATCGACGGCGGCACCAACGCCGAGCGCGCCGTGCACGAGGCGTTCGCGCAGTTCCGTGACCTGCTCGTCGGCATGGGGGGCTACATGGGGGAGCGCGCAGCCGACCTCGACGACGTCGCCCAGCGCATCGTCGCGAAGCTCCGCGGCGTCCCCGCACCGGGCGTGCCCGAGTCGGAGACCCCCTTCGTGCTCGTCGCCCGCGACCTCGCCCCGGCGGACACCGCCCTGCTCGACCTCGACAAGGTCCTGGCCCTCGTCACCCGTGACGGCGGCCCGACCTCGCACACCGCGATCCTCGCCCGGGCCAAGGGCATCACCGCCATCGTCGGCGTGACCGGTGCCGACGACCTCGCCGAGGGCCAGCACGTGGTCGTCGACGCCGGTGCCGGCACCGTCGTGACCGAGCCGTCCGACGAGCTCGTCGCCGACGTCGAGCAGCGCATCGCCGAGCGCCGTGCCGCCGCTGCCGCGCCCCTGACCGCCGGCGCCCTCGCCGACGGCCACGTCGTCCCGCTGCTCGCGAACCTCGGCAGCCCGGCCGACGCGCAGGCCGCCGTCGACCTCGGCGCCGAGGGTGTCGGCCTGTTCCGCACCGAGTTCCTGTTCCTCGACTCGCCCACCGCCCCGACCGTCGCCTCGCAGCAGGCGTCGTACGAGCAGTTGCTCGCGGCGTTCCCCGGCAGGAAGGTCGTCGTCCGTGCGCTCGACGCCGGCGCCGACAAGCCGCTGCCCTTCCTCACCGACAAGGACGAGGAGAACCCGGCGCTCGGCCGTCGTGGACTCCGGGCGCTCCGGAACCACCCGCAGGTGCTCCGCGACCAGCTGACCGCCCTCGCACAGGCCGACGCCGCGACCGAGGCCGACCTCTGGGTGATGGCCCCGATGGTCGCCGACGCCGAGGAGACCGAGTACTTCGTCGACCTCGCTCGCGAACTCGGCATCCGCACCGCCGGTGTGATGGCCGAGGTGCCCTCCCTGGCGCTGATGGCCGAGCAGGTGTTCCAGTCCGCCGACTTCGTCTCGATCGGCACGAACGACCTGACCCAGTACACGATGGCGGCCGACCGGATGCTCGGCACCGTCGCGCACTACCAGGACCCGTGGCACCCCGCCGTCCTGCGCCTCGTCGCCCAGCTCGGCACGGCGGGGGCGGACGCGGGCAAGGCGGTCGGCATCTGCGGCGAGGCCGCGGCCGACCCGCTGCTCGCCGTCGTCCTCGTCGGCCTCGGCGCCACCACGCTCTCCATGACCCCCGCGGCCCTCGCCGACGTGCGCGCCGAACTCGGCAAGCACACCCTCGACGAAGCCCGCGGGATGGCCCAGGCAGCACTCGCCGCGAGCACGGCAGCGGCCGCCAAGTCCGCTGCCGCCGCGGCGCACGCCGTCTGAGCCCGCACCTCGCCCCATCCCACAGCACCACACCCGATCCCTGCAGCAGCACCACACACAGAGAGTCAACGCACATGACAACGTCGTCCGTTGCAGCGCCAGACACCCGCGACAAGTCGCGGGGTGGCGCTCGCGTCGCCGTCCAGAAGTTCGGCACGTTCCTGTCCGGCATGGTGATGCCCAACATCGCGATCTTCATCGCGTGGGGCCTCATCACCGCCTTCTTCATCGAGACCGGTTGGACGCCCGTGGGCGTCCTCGGTGGTTTCGGTGAGACGAACGGCGTGGCCAACATCGGCCTCGTCGGCCCGATCCTCACCTACCTCATCCCGCTCGCGATCGCCTTCCAGGGCGGCCGGATGGTCTACGAGACCCGCGGCGCCGTCGTCGGTTCCGTGATGGCCATGGGCGTCATCATCGGCGCCAACGGCACGATCATGATCCTCGGCGCGATGATCTGTGGTCCGCTCGGTGCGTACCTCATCAAGCAGATCGACAAGATCTGGGACGGCAAGATCAAGCCCGGCTTCGAGATGCTCGTCAACAACTACGCGGCCGGCATCCTCGGCTTCGTGCTCGCGCTGATCGGCTTCTTCTGGCTGGCCCCGCTGTTCAAGCTCATCGCCGAGGGCCTCGGCGCCGCGGTGAAGTTCCTCGTCGACAGCTCGCTGCTGCCGCTCGCCAGCGTCATCATCGAGCCGGCGAAGGTCTTCTTCCTCAACAACGCGATCAACCACGGCGTGCTCGACCAGCTCGGTGCGCAGCAGGTCCAGGAGTCCGGCAAGTCGATCCTGTTCCTCCTCGAGGCGAACCCCGGCCCCGGTCTCGGCATCCTGCTCGCCTTCACCTTCTTCGGTGTCGGCATCGCCCGCTCGACCGCTCCCGGCGCGATCCTCATCCAGTTCTTCGGTGGCATCCACGAGATCTACTTCCCGTACGTGCTGCAGAAGCCGATCCTCTTCGTCGCCGTCATCCTCGGCGGTGCGACCGGTGTCGCCACGAACGTCGCCTTCCAGTCCGGCCTCGTCGCCCCGGCGTCGCCCGGGTCGATCATCGCGGTCCTGACCGCGACGGCGAAGGACAGCTACGTCGGTGTCATCCTGTCCGTCGTCCTGTCGGCTGCCGTGTCCTTCGCGGTGGCGTCGTTCTTCCTGATCGCCAGCCGCAAGCGTGACCTGGCCTCCGGCAACGGCGGCGACATGAGCGCCGCGATGGCGAAGCTCCAGCAGAACAAGGGCCGCGACGTCAACGCCGCGACCTCGGGCCTGCTCGGCACCAACTCCCCGGCCAACGAGGAAGAGGCCGAGGCCTCCCTCGGGGGCGTCGGCTCCGCCAGCACGGCCACGGCGACGCGCGTCGAGAACGTCGTCTTCGCCTGCGACGCCGGCATGGGCTCGAGCGCCATGGGTGCGAGTGTCCTGCGGAACAAGATCAAGAAGGCTGGTATCGAGGGTGTCACGGTCGTGAACAAGGCGATCGCGAACCTCTCGGGTGACGAGGACCTCATCATCACCCAGGAGGAGCTCACGGACCGCGCGAAGCAGAAGAACCCGAACGCACAGCACGTGTCGGTCGGCAACTTCATGAACGCGCCGCAGTACGACCAGGTCGTCGACCAGCTCAAGAACCAGTAAGACAAGAGCACGATGGGGGAGGGGACGGGCGACCGTCCCCTCTTCCGCCGTCCACCACGAACAAGGAGAACCGTATGCCCGTCCTGCAGGAGAGCCAGATCCGCATCCACACCGAGGACGCTGCGCCGACCAAGTCGGAGGCGATGAAGGAGGCGGCTGCGATCCTCCAGGAGGTCGGCGCGGTCACCGCGGACTACTACCCCGCCATGCTCGAGCGCGAGAAGAGCGTCTCGACCTACATGGGCAACTACCTGGCGATCCCGCACGGCACGAACGACGCGAAGGACGCCATCAAGGCCTCTGCGCTGTCGTTCGTCCGCTACGCCACCCCGATCGACTGGGACGGCAACGACGTCCGCTTCGTCGTCGGCATCGCCGGCGTGAACAACGAGCACCTCGACATCCTCAGCAAGATCGCGATCGTGTTCTCCGACGAGGACCAGGTCCAGGCACTGACGGATGCCCCCGACGCGGCCGCGATCCTCGCGATCCTCGGCGAGGTCAACGAGTGAGCACCGCCGTCCACTTCGGTGCGGGCAACATCGGCCGCGGTTTCGTCGGTCTGCTGCTCCACCAGGCCGGGTACGAGGTCGTCTTCGCCGACGTCGCCGCTCCGCTGATCGACGCCCTGGCCGCCGCCGACTCGTACACCGTGCACGAGGTCGGCGCGGGCGCCCAGGACCACGTCGTCACCGGGTTCCGCGCCGTGAACAGCGCACAGGACGAGGCCGGTGTCGTCGCCGAGATCGCGACCGCCGACGTCGTCACCTGCGCCGTCGGCCCGACGGTCCTGAAGTTCATCGCCCCCGTCATCGCGAGGGGGCTGCAGGAGCGCTCCGTCGACGCCGCGCCGCTCGCCGTGATGGCATGCGAGAACGCGATCAACGCCACCGACCGCCTCCGCGAGTTCATCGTCGACGCGTTGCCGGAGGACGAGCGGGCCGATGCCCTGGCGAAGGCCGTCTTCGCGAACACCGCCGTGGACCGCATCGTCCCGGCGCAGGCTCCGGGGGGCGGGCTCGACGTCACCGTCGAGACCTACTTCGAATGGGCCATCGACCGCACGCCCTTCCACGGTGCCGAGCCGGAGCTGCCGGGCGCGCACTACGTCGACGGCCTCGCCGCGTCGATCGAGCGCAAGCTCTTCACGGTGAACACCGGGCACGCCACCGTCGCGTACCACGGGTTCCTCGCCGGTGCGGACCGGATCTCCGACGCCGTCGCGATGCCCGCGGTCCGTTCGGCGCTCGAGGCCGTGCTCGCCGAGACGAGCGACCTGCTCGTCCGTCGACACGAGCTCGACCCCGAGGTGCACCGGGCCTACGTGGAGGCCATCATCGGCCGCTTCGAGAACCCGCACCTGCCGGACACCGTCTCGCGCGTCGGCCGCCAGCCGCTGCGCAAGCTCTCCCGCGACGAGCGGTTCGTGTCGCCGGCCGCCGCCCTCGCCGAGAACGGCACCGAGCCGACCGCGCTCCTCGACGCGATGGGTGCCGCACTCCGGTTCGACGTCGCGGACGACGAGCAGAGCGTCGAGTTGCAGGCGCTGCTGCACTCGGACCGATCGGACGCCGACATCGCCTCCGAGATCACCGGCCTCGGTGGCGAGCACCCGCTGCACGCCTCGTTCACGGGCCGGGTCGGCGCCGCCCGCGCCTGACGGGCGTCATCTGACCCGACGGGAGGCCCGGTACCAGCTGGTACCGGGCCTCCCGTCGCGTCTCGGTGCGGGTCCACCGCACGCTCGACGACGCCGCCATGCCCGCGAGTACCGTCGCGGACATGACGAAGCAGTGGGTGGCACCGCGTCCGGGCGGCAGTGACGTGTTCGAACTGGTCGACGTCGAGGTGCCGGCCCCGGGCCCCGGCGAGGTGACCGTCCGCGTCCGGGCCGCCGGGATGAACCCCGCCGACGCGAAGCACACGCAGCGGGGCGACCCGTCCGACTTCCCCGTGCCGATCGGGTACGAGGTCGCCGGCGTCGTCAGTGCCGTCGGACCCGACACGACGATCGCGTCCGGCCCGGTCACCGTCGGGGACGAGGTCCTGGCGTTCCGGGTCCGCGGTGGCTGGACCGAGGAGCTCACGCTGCCCGCGGCGGACGTGTTCGCCAAGCCGCCGTCGCTCGGGTTCCCGGAGGCCGCGAACCTGCTGCTCGCGGGCACGACGGCGGCGGACCTCATCCGCGTCACGGGCGTGCAGGCGGGCGACACGGTGCTCGTGCACGGCGCCTCCGGGGCGGTCGGGGTCAGCCTGCTCCAGCAGCTCCGTGCGCTCGGCGCACGAGCGATCGGCACCGCCTCCGAGGCGAACGCCGACACCGTCCGCGGACACGGTGGTACGTGGGTCGCGTACGGGGACGGACTGGAGGCCCGCGTCCGTGACCTCGCCGCCTCCGGTGTCGACGTGGCCCTGGACTGCGTCGGGTCGGACGAAGCCGTCGACGTCTCGTCGTCCCTGGTGACGGACCGCAGTCGCATCGCGACCATCGCCGCCTTCGGGCGCGCGGAGGAGGCCGGCATCACCGCGATCGGCGGAGCCCAGCCCGACAGCGCCGCGTTCCGGGACTCGGTGCGGGCGCGCCTCATCGACCTGGCCGGACGCGGCGAGCTCGTCGTGCCGGTCGCCCGGACCTTCCCGCTCGCCGAGGCTCGGGCGGCCCTCGAGCTGCTCGAGTCGGGGCACCCCGGCGGGAAGCTGGCGCTGCTGCCCTGAGCCCTGCGCCCTGAGCGGTGTCGACGCGGGCAGGTGCTGCGCCGGTGTCGTGGGCGTGTGCCGTCGCGGCGCTGCTGTCCTGACGGAGCCGGGGCTGGCACACTAGGTCCAGCGCGCGGGGTCAGTGTGCGGGGGAGCAGGACGGCGGGGCACGGGTCCCGGCGGTCGGCACCATCGCCCGGATCGCCGCGGGTACACCGACCCCGCACCCCGGAAGGAACCGCCGTGAGCGACCAGTACCCCCAGGACCCGTACGCCAAGCGTCCGGGTGACGAGCCCGACCTGTCGCAGGGGTCGCCGTACGGGCAGCAGCCGCCGGCGCAGTCGCCGTACGGGCAGCAGCCCTCCGGACAGCCGACGCAGCAGCCGCCGTACGGCCAGCAGGCCCCGTACGCGCAGCCCGGGCAGTACGGGCAGCAGTCGCCGTACGGGCAGCCCGCGCAGCCGGGTCAGCCGGGTCAGCCGGGCCAGTACGGTCAGCAGCCGGGGCAGTTCGCCCAGCCGCAGTCGTACGGGCAGCAGCCGGTGGCGCAGGGCGAACCCCCGCTCTGGGCGCCCTGGTACGGCATCCCGTTCCCGAAGGCCTTCACGCGCTTCTGGAAGAAGTACGTGCGCTTCGACGGTCGCGCCAGCCGCAGCGAGTTCTGGTTCTGGGCGCTCTGGTGGGCGATCGGCAACATCGTCACGAACCTGATCGACACCGTCATCGGCGGCAGCGACTCGAACGTGGTCGGCGGACTCTGGGCGCTCGCGACCCTCGTCGGGTTCATCGCGCTCACCGTGCGCCGCCTGCACGACGTGAACTTCTCGGGCCTCCTGGCGCTGCTGTTCATCATCCCGCCGATCGGTGTGCTCTTCGCCATCGTGATCGGCTGCATCCCGTCCGTCCGGGAGGGTGCCCGCTTCGACCAGCCGAACCGCGGCTGATCGACGTCTCACGGCGGCCCTGCCACGTGGTCGGGTCGCCGTGGTGACCCGTGGGGCTGCCCCTCGGTCGGGGGTCGTCACGTTCCCCCCGGTGTAGACCGTTCCTGGTTGACTCAGAGCCGAGCACCACTCGACACCAGGGGAGACACCGTGAGCGACAACCCGCAGCAGCCGTACGGCAAGCCGGACGACCAGCAGCCGTACGGGCAGCAGAACCCGTACGGACAGCAGCAGCAGGGACAGCAGTACGGCCAGCAGGGCCAGCAGCAGTACGGGCAGCAGCAGTACGGCCAGCAGGGCCAGTACGGCCAGCAGCCGCAGGGCTACGGTCAGGCCGTCCAGACCGGGCCGAACGGTGAGCCGCCGCTGTGGGCGCCGTGGTACGGCATCTCGTTCCCGAACGCGGTCAAGCGGTTCTTCAAGAAGTACGTCCGGTTCGACGGCCGCGCCAGTCGGAGCGAGTTCTGGTGGTGGTCCCTCGCCAGCTTCATCGTCTTCGCCGTGCTCTGGACCTTGGTCGGCGTCGGGTTCGCGATGTCCGAGCGGCAGACCGTCAGTACCGGGTACAGCGTCACGTCGGTGATGACCTCGCCGTCGCCGCTCTACCTCATCGCCTACTCGATCGTGGGCCTCTTCTGGCTCGCGATCCTGCTGCCGACGCTCGCGCTGGCGTGGCGACGACTGCACGACGGGAACTTCGCCGGGCCGTTCTACCTGCTCGTCCTCATCCCGTTCGTCGGGCCGATCATCGTGCTCGTGCTGTTCCTCATGCCCTCGAAGCCCGAGGGCCAGCGGTTCGACCGCCCCGAGCGCGGCTGACGCACCACACCACGACGAAGCCCTCCTGCCCCGGTCGGGGAGGAGGGCTTCGTCGCGGGACGGAACGGATTGACGACTCAGACCACGCGGACGCGGGCCAGCGATCCGTCGACGACCAGGTCGCGGACGGTCGAGGTAGGGTTCGCGATCTCGAACCGGAGCGCACCACCCGGCTGGTCGAACCACGGCCGCACGAACCGGACGGTGACGAGGAACGGTCGCTCGACGACGTACCGGTGCACCTCGGGGGAGGCGGCCGTGTGCGGCGGCAGCGATCGTGCCGGCAGCGGCGTCTCGAGCGGGTGCAGGAGGTAGCCGTCCGGTCCGCCGATGCGGTCCACGGGCACACCGGCCGGGATCTGGATCGTCAGTCCGGCGTCACCGGTCGCGGCGACCTGCTGCGCCAGCTGCGGGTAGGTCGACGCCGACCGGTCCCGCATCTGGTCGAGGTCGCTGCGACGGATGTCGCGCGCGTCCGGGAACGGCCGGTTCAGGAAGCGCCGGAGCATCTCGACCGCGTCGGCCTCGTTGCCGGCCGTGGCCAGGCGACGGGCGGTGCCGTAGTCGACGACCTCGAGCGCGAAGGAGCCGGCGTCGACCGGGACGATGCGCAGTGCACCCTCCACCGGCGGCTCGTGGAGCGTCTCGCCGGGGAGCTGCACGTACCGGACCGTGTAGCCGAGCTGATCCAGGATGGGGCGGGTGTCCGCGAACGTCATGAGCGGGAGCCTAGCGCGCCCGCCCATGACGTTCCTGTCGGCATCGGCGTGCTACGCCCGGCCGCGCATGACGGCCTGCTTGACCTCGGAGATCGCCTTCGTCACCTGGATACCGCGGGGGCAGGCGTCGGTGCAGTTGAAGGTCGTGCGGCAGCGCCAGACGCCTTCCTTGTCGTTGAGGATGTCCAGGCGCACGTCGGCCGCGTCGTCGCGGGAGTCGAAGATGAAGCGGTGCGCGTTGACGATCGCCGCCGGGCCGAAGTACTGGCCGTCGGTCCAGAACACCGGGCACGAGGACGTGCACGCGGCGCAGAGGATGCACTTGGTGGTGTCGTCGAAGCGGGCACGGTCGGCCACCGACTGGATGCGCTCCTTGCCCTTCTCCGGCGCCGACTTCGGCTGCAGGAACGGCTGCACCTCCCGGAACGACTTGAAGAAGGGCTCCATGTCGACGATGAGGTCCTTCTCGAGCGGCAGGCCCTTGATCGCCTCGACGTAGATCGGCTTCGAGATGTCGAGGTCCTTGATCAGCGTCTTGCACGCCAGGCGGTTGCGGCCGTTGATGCGCATCGCGTCGGAGCCGCACACGCCGTGGGCGCAGGAACGTCGGAAGGTCAGGGACCCGTCCTGCTCCCACTTGATCTTGTGCAGCGCGTCCAGGATGCGGTCGGTCGGCAGCATCATGACGTCGAAGTCCTGCCAGCGCGGCTCGTCGTCCACGTCCGGCTCGAACCGGCGGACGATCACCGTGACGGAGAACGATCCGGGAGGGGCGTCCTGCACGGTGTCGGTGCGGGGCGCGTCGGAGACCAGGGTGTCGGTCATCTCAGTACTTCCTCTCCATCGGCTGGTACCGGGTGATCACGACCGGCTTCCAGTCGAGCGTGATGTGGTCGTCGGCGAGGGACGAGTGCGGGTCGCCCGTCAGGTACGCCATGGTGTGCTGCATGTAGTTCTCGTCGTCGCGCTTCGGGTAGTCGTCGCGCATGTGGCCGCCGCGGGACTCCTTGCGGTTCCGTGCCGAGTACACGACGACCTCGGCCAGGTCGAGCAGGAACCCGAGCTCGACCGCTTCGAGCAGGTCGGTGTTGAACCGCTTGCCCTTGTCCTGCACCGAGACCTGCATGAAGCGGTTCCGGAGCGTGTGGATGGTCTCCGTCACGCGGGCGAGGGACTCGTCGGTGCGGAACACCTGCGCGTTCTTGTCCATCTCCTCCTGCAGCTCCTTGCGGAGCACGGAGACCCGTTCGGTCCCGGTGGAGGCCCGGAGCTGCTCGAGCATGCCGCGCACGTTCGCCGCGGGGTCCTCGGGCAGCGGCAGGAACTCGGCCGTCTGCACGTACTCGGCGGCGTTGTTGCCCGAGCGCTTGCCGAACACGTTGATGTCGAGCAGTGAGTTCGTCCCGAGACGGTTCGAGCCGTGCACCGAGACGCAGGCGCACTCGCCGGCGGCGTAGAGACCCGGGACGACGGTGTCGTTGTCCGAGAGGACCTCGGCCTTGACGTTGGTCGGGATGCCGCCCATCGCGTAGTGCGCGGTCGGCATCACCGGCACCGGCTCGACGACCGGGTCGACGCCCAGGTAGGTGCGGGCGAACTCGGTGATGTCGGGCAGCTTCGTCTCGAGCACCTCGGCACCGAGGTGCGTGCAGTCGAGCAGCACGTAGTCCTTGTTCGGACCGGCGCCGCGTCCCTCGGCGACCTCCTGCACCATGCAGCGGGCGACGATGTCGCGCGGCGCGAGGTCCTTGATGGTCGGGGCGTAGCGCTCCATGAACCGTTCTCCCGAGGCGTTGCGGAGGATCGCGCCCTCACCACGGGCGCCCTCGGTCAGCAGGATGCCGAGGCCCGCGAGCCCGGTCGGGTGGAACTGGAAGAACTCCATGTCCTCGAGCGGCAGCCCGGTCCGCCAGACGATGCCGACACCGTCACCGGTGAGCGTGTGTGCGTTCGAGGTGGTCTTGTACATCTTGCCGAAGCCACCGGTCGCGAAGACCATCGCCTTCGCGTGGAACACGTGCAGCTCGCCGGTCGAGAGCTCGAAAGCGACCACGCCGGCCGGCTGCTTGCGGGTGACGCCGTCGTCGCCCACCACGTCGACCATGATGAGGTCGAGCGCGTAGAACTCGTTGAAGAAGTTGACCCCGAGCTTCACGCAGTTCTGGAACAGGGTCTGCAGGATCATGTGGCCGGTGCGGTCGGCCGCGTAGCAGGCACGGCGGACCGGGGCCTTGCCGTGGTCTCGGGTGTGGCCACCGAACCGTCGCTGGTCGATCTTGCCCTCGGGCGTCCGGTTGAACGGCAGGCCCATGTTCTCGAGGTCGATGACCGCGTCGATGGCCTCCTTCGCCAGGATCTCGGCGGCGTCCTGGTCGACCAGGTAGTCGCCGCCCTTGATGGTGTCGAAGGTGTGCCACTCCCACGAGTCCTCTTCGACGTTCGCGAGGGCGGCCGCCATGCCGCCCTGCGCCGCTCCGGTGTGGGAGCGCGTCGGGTACAGCTTCGAGATGACGGCGGTGTTCGCCTTCGGACCGGCTTCGATGGCGGCCCGCATGCCGGCGCCTCCTGCGCCGATGATGACGATGTCGAACTGGTGGTGGTGCACGGTGATGTCGGTCACAGGGGTCTTTCGATCAGGAGGTGGAGCGTGCGGGGCGTCGGCGGGTGCGGTACGACGTCTACTGCGCGGGGCAGAAGGACGGCAGGTCCGCAGCGGCAGCGCCGGCGGGGCACGGGTCGAACGTCCAGCACACGAGCGTGCCGAGGACGATGAGGAGGACACACGCGACGAGCACGGCGCCGAGCAGGGTCTTGCGGACCCCGGCCTTGCCGACGTAGTCGTTGATGATCGTGCGCATGCCGTTCGAGCCGTGGATCAGCGCGAGCCAGAGCATCAGCGTGTCCCAGATCCGCCAGAACGGGCTCGCCCACTTGCCGGCGACGAAGGCGAAGTCGATCTGCTTGACGCCTTCGCCGGCGACCATGTTCACGAAGAGGTGGCCGAAGATGAGGACGACGAGCAGCACGCCCGAGGCCCGCATGTAGATCCAGCCCCACTTCTCCCAGTTGGTGGTGCGGCGGGCGGCGTCGGCGCTGCGGGGCCGTGCGACGGTCTCGGTGGTCATGACAGCCCTCGGTTCAGTTGAAGTCGGCGACGAGGTTCATGAGCTGGCGCGGCAGGAAGCCCGCGATCGCCACTGCCCAGAGCACGAGGACGACCCAGAACATGGCGCGCTGGTACTTCGGCCCCTTCGACCAGAAGTCGATGAGGATGATCCGCAGCCCGTTGAACGCGTGGAACACGATGGCGGCGACGAGGGCGATCTCGCCGAGGTTCATCAGCGGCGTCTTGTACGTGCCGATGACGGCGTTGTAGGCCTCGGGCGAGAGCCGGACCAGTGCCGTGTCGAGGATGTGCACGAGCAGGAAGAAGTAGATGGCGACGCCGGTGATCCGGTGCAGCACCCACGACCACATCCCGATCGAGCCGCGGTAGAGCGTGCCCTGCGGCGCGCGCGTCCGAGGTGCGTCGATCGACGTACCGTCGATGGTCACCTGCGGGGTGGCTGTCGCCGTCCCGCCTGCGGTCTGCTCGGCCATGAGCTCGCCTTCCCGTAGGGCCGGCGCACCGATCGGCGCGCCGTTGCCGTCGTGTTCGTGTGGAACGACACCATCCTACGTCCGGGCACCGACGTTCTCGTGCCACCCGGTGCGGGCGGTGCGGGGCACGGCCGGCGGAGCGCCGATCGTCCGCGCCGTCTCGTGGTGGGCGAGCAACTCGTCACCGACCGACTCCCACGTCGTGCCCTCGACCCGCAGTCGACCCGCGGAGCCCATCCGCTCGGCGAGTGCCCGGTCGGCGTGCAACCGCGCCACGGCCGCGCGGAGAGACAGCGCCGCTGCCGGGTCGTACAGCTCGCCGTCCAGACCCGGCGACACCAGGTCGAGCGGTCCGCCGGCGGCCGGGGCCACCACCGGCAGGCCGGCCGCGTGGGCCTCCTGCAGGGTCTGCCCGAACGTCTCGGCGGCCCCGGTGTGCACGAACACGTCGAGCATCGCGTACGCGTCCGCCAGCGCATCGCCGCGCAGCGGACCGGTGAAGGTCACGTCCAGGTGGCGCAGGCGCCGCTCGAGCAGCGCCCGGGAGGGACCCCCTCCTGCGACCACGACCCGGATGCCCGGCATGCCGCCGAGCTCCGCGAGCCGTTCGACCTCCTTCTCCGGTGCCAGCCGACCCACGTAGCCGACGACGGTCTCCCCGTTCGGGGCGATCCGCCGGCGCAGGGCCCGGACGTGGGCGGAGGAGCGACGGTCCGGGTGGAAGAGGGCCGTGTCCACACCACGACCCCAGCGGGCCACCCGTGGGACGCCCGCTTCCGCGAGCATCGCGGCCGTCGCCGAGGACGGCGCCAGCGTCAGCGACGCTCCCGCGTGGATGCGCCCGAGGACCCGGCGGACCAGCGGGGCCGCTGCGGACAGGCCGTTCCGTTGTGCGAACCCGGCCACGTCGGTCTGGAAGACGGCGACGGAGGGGATGCCGAGCCTCCCGGCCGCCGTGATCGCGCGCCCACCCAACAGGAAGGGGCTGGCGGCGTGCAGCACGTCGGCGCCAGACGCGGCGAGGATCGTGTCGAGGACCGGGTGCGGGAGCGCGACCGGGAACTGCCGGTACGCGACCGCGGGGATCCGGTGCACGTCGAAGCCCAGGTGCCGCTCCTGCTCGGAGCGCGACCGCCAGGCCGCCAGGCCGGGGGTGTCCGGGGCGATGACGACGGCCCGGTGGCCGCGACGTCGCAGGTGTTCGAGCACCGCGAGGACGCTCGTGGTGACGCCGTTGAGGGTGGGCAGGAAGCTCTCGGTCACGACGGCGACGGTCCTGGGGGACTCGTCGCCTCGCTCCACGCTGCGTGCGTTCATGGCACGGCCCATGCTCACGCCGACGCGTGGACGACCGGGGGGTGCGACGTGAACGCGGTGCGCGCGAGGGGTGAACAGACCGTGCGCCGACACCGGGGTCGTCCACGACACGTCCAGACGACGCGCAGCTGCCGCATGGGCGCGCCGGTACGGTGGGCGCGTGACGGACGCACTCGACGACTTCTACGCGATCATCCCGGCCGGCGGCATCGGATCGCGCCTGTGGCCGCTCTCGCGCGCCGACGCCCCGAAGTTCCTGCACGACCTGACCGGCTCCGGGTCGTCCCTGCTGCGGCAGACATGGGACCGGCTCGAGCCGCTCGCCGGACCCGACCGCATCATGGTCGTCACCGGCCGCGCCCACCGCGTCGCCGTCGAGTCGCAGCTCCCCGGGGTCGAGGACCACAACGTCGTGCTCGAGAGCGAGCCGAAGGACTCCACCGCCGCGATCGGTCTCGCCGCCGCGATCCTGCACCGCCGCGAGCCCGACGTCGTGATCGGCTCCTTCGCCGCCGACCACGTGATCGGCGACGCCCGCGGGTTCCGCCGGTCCGTCCGCGAGGCCGTCGCCGCCGCCCGCGCCGGGTTCATCACGACGATCGGCATCACGCCCTCCGAGCCCGCCATCGGCTTCGGCTACATCCACGCCGCCGACGAGTCGCTCGACGTCGCGGGCGCGACCACCGCACACGCCGTCCGGTCCTTCGTCGAGAAGCCCGACCTGAAGACCGCGAAGAAGTACGTCGCCGACGGGTCGTACCTCTGGAACGCGGGCATGTTCATCAGCCGCGCCGATGTGCTCCTCGCCGAGATCGGGCGCAACGAGCCCGAGCTGCTCGCCGGCATCGAGGAGCTCGCCGCCGCGTGGGACACCTCCGCGCGCGGGATCGTGGTCGACCGCATCTGGCCGACCCTGAAGAAGATCGCGATCGACTACACCGTCGCCGAGCCCGCAGCCGCCGCCGGACGCATGGCGGTCGTGCCCGGCGACTTCGACTGGGACGACGTCGGCGACTTCGCCTCGCTCGCGAAGCTGCAGTCCGGTGGGCGCAAGAACAACCTGGCCGTGCTGGGCGACAACGCTCGCATCCTGGCCGACTCGGCGAGCGGCATCGTCGTGTCGCAGAGCAACCGGCTGATCTCGCTGATCGGTGTCGAGGACATCGTCGTCGTCGACACCCCGGACGCGCTGCTCGTCACCACGAGCGCGAACGCACAGCGGGTCAAGGGCGTGGTGGACGCGCTGAAGATCAGTGGGCGGGACGACGTGCTCTGAGGGGTGGCGTGTTCTGAGGAGCACCCATCCGGAGACCAGGAGCGGCAAGCTGCGTTATCGTGGGTGGTCGCAGCGGGGGCTGCGGGGGAGCCTGGGGAGAGCAGATGGTCGACATCAAGTACGACGCGGGGGACGCGTCAGCGCTGACCCGTGCGCTGCGTACCGCGGATGGCGTGCTGCGCGGGCAAGCGGGCAAACGTTCCGGGGCGGTGTCGACAGGTCTGCAGGACTTCTCCGGGGCCTACGCGAAGCGGTTCCAGGATGCCGCCGTGATCGAGGCCGAGGACCGGGGCAAGCTCGCCGGGGTCCTCGCCGACTTCGCTGATGACATCGATGCAGTGAGTCGCCAGGCCGTGGAGGAACGTCAGCGGATCAGCGACCATGATGCGTGGAAGCAGCGAGAAGCACAACGCAACGCTTTCGTCCAGGCTTCCGGTGGCGGTGTCGCGGGGGTGGCAATGCCCCTGTGGGAGTTCGTCACGGACCACGAACCCTCGACCACGCCGATCACTCCGAAGCCGCTGACGGCGGCCTTCCACGCACGGCAGCGTCCGCACTCGGCCGGCGGCGATGGCAGCGGGAAGAGCTCGGCAGACCCGACCCACCTGCGCACCTTCGTGTCCACCACCCGCTCGGCCGACAGTGACGCCGACACCGAGCTGCAGCGGCTGCAGACCGCATGGTCGAGCTTCAAGGCATCGTGCAGCTGGGCGGTCGTGGACGGGCAGAGCGCGCTCTCCGGGTTCCGCCAGTACCTGCAGCACAACGAGTCGGACTGCACGTGGAGCGAGCACGTCGCCAGCGCCTTCGAGAAGGCAGGGGGAGCCGGAGCGCTCCCCGACATGGTGCTCGCCGTCGCCACGAACGGGCGGACGCCACCGGTGCTCGATGCGTTGTTCGCGGAGGGCCTGACCCCGGCCGAGGTCGCGAAGCGGTGGGCAGCGCTGGGGCTGTCGAAGGCCGATGCGCCGGCACTCCGCGCTCTACCGCAGTCGGTGCTCGAGAAGCTGGGCAACCTCGAGGGCGTTGCCTACTGGGCACGAGACACGGCCAACCGATCGGTGCTCGGTCTCCGCATCGACCAGCTCCAGAGCCAGCTGGCGACCGCGCAGACCGGGTCCGCCTGGTCGGGTCAGTACGGCACGCCGTTCCAGCAGCAGATCGCCTCGCTCGAGAAGGAGTTGAAGGCCTTGCTCAACATCGAGGCAACCCTGGGGAAGAAGGGCGAAGGCGCCCGGTCCCTGGTGTCCCTGACCGACGACGTCCCGCCGCTTGCAGCCGTCTCGATCGGTGACCTTGACACGGCGGACAACGTGACCTGGGCGGTGCCGGGGATGAACACCACGACGGCGGACATGTCGTCGTGGACAAACGCCGCACAGAACATCTACAACCAGCAGATCGTGGCCGCTGGCGAAGGCGAGCGTGCAGTCATCTCCTGGATCGGGTACGAGACCCCCGAAGAGACGACTGTCCTCGGCATGGACAAAGCGGAAGCCGGTGCCGAGAAGCTGGCGGCGTCCGTACACGGACTAGACGCTGTCCGGGCTGATGGCATGCCCACCACGAACATCGTCGCGCACTCGTACGGCACGACGACAGCGGGGGTCGCGCTCTCCCGGTCGGACATCCACGTCGACAGATTTGTTGCCCTGGCCTCCGCTGGTCTGCCGGATGCGGTCGATTCGGCGGACGACCTCCACGCCGGCGAGGTTTACGCCGGACAGGCACGGAACGTGCTCTTCGACGAAGGCGGAAAGGGGGACGAGTGGGCGACGGTAGGCCGGAGCTTCAGCCATGGCCATCACGTCGACCCGTCGAAGCCGGGCTTCGGTGCGACGACGTTCGGGGCGAACGGCGGTACTGCGGCTGACGGCACCACGACGAACCCGGTCTTGCACCACGATCCGTTGAACGCGGATGGTGGCGGATACCTCGACCAGAACACCGAAACGCTCTACAACGTGGGCGCGGCGACGACCGGACGGAAAGACAAATTGACGGAATTCGATCCGACTCCTCCGACCGTGCGAGACCAGTGGCTGTTGGGCGTCAGAGATCCCGACGGCGGAGAGTGATGTCGATGCGTACACGTGGTGTTCGGTTGGCCGGGATGCTTCTCCTCCTCGCGCTGTTCGGCGGATCGGCTGTCGGCTGTGCACAGAGTCCGGCCCCTGAACCGCAAGCAGAGAGGACACCCGCGGTGGATTCCGAGAGCGCGCAGCAACGAATGGTCGACGTCGTGAAGGACGCGACGGAGAGCCTCGGTGGTGACTGGAAAGTCCGGTCTGGACCGGACTACGCAGAAGCCTGCCGATTACCCGACGGGGACACCGGAGCAAAGTGGACGTACTTCCTCACCCGCGCGCAGACCGGCGACGTCTCTGCCGACGCGGCCAAGGTCGAAGCGCGTTGGAAGGACAGGGGGATGTCCATCGACCACCTGGGCACGAAGGCGGAGCCGACGGTCATCGGCCGGGGTGGCGATCACACCGATTCCATCAGCTTCTCCGTTGCACCCGGGCTCTACGTCATCCAGAGCGTTTCGCTCTGCTTCCCGGGTGATGCGGACCAACTCTGAACGAACACACCGCCGGCCGAAGGATGACTGGCAGATCAAGCCGGAGTCGGAGCGTGGTGTGCGGACCTGTGCTGGTCGCGGTCGGACTGCTCGTTACCGCTTGTGGGCAGCACCCTTCGGTCACGACCACCCCGCTCGCGACGGCGGCTGCGACGCCTGCGGCCGCGAAGCAGCAGATGGTCGATGCGGTGGATGACCTCACCGGACGGCTCGGCGGGGACTGGGACCAGGGCACGGGTCCGGACTACGCCGATGCGTGCGCCCTGCCGGACGGACAGCCGGGTGCGCAGTGGGTGGACGTCCGCACGCGTCCGTCGGTCGGGAACGTCACCGAGGACCTCCCCGTGGTCGAGGCCCACTGGAAGCGTCAGGGCATGACCATCGACCGGTGGGGTTCCACCGCTCATCCGACCCTCGTCGGCCGCGGCGGCGCGGCGACCGACTCGATCAGCCTCTCGGTCGCTGACGACCAGTACGGAGTCCAGGCGGTGTCGCTGTGCTTCCCCGGGGACGCCGATGAGCTCTGACATGATCGCCGCACGCCGATGGGCCCCGGCCCCGTGCGGTGTGCTCGTCGTCGGCACGCTCGTCGGCTGTGCAACGCCCGCTCCGACATCCACACCGACACCGGTGCTCGACGCGGACACGGCGCAGCGGCAGATGGTCGGGGTCGTCGACCGGGTGACCACCGCGTTGGGCGGCACATGGCAGCACGAGACCGGTCCCGACTACGCGGAGGACTGCCGGTTGTCGAACGGCGAGCCGGGTGCGCAGTGGCGCTTCCTCGTCACACGCGGCTCGATCGGGGACGTACCCGCGGACGTCGCCGCGGTGACGGCGCGGTGGAAGGGACAGTGTATGTCGCTGGACCGGTGGGGCACGCAGGACGAGCCCACGATCACGGGCCGTGGCGGTGGGACGACGAGGTCGATCAGTCTCTCGGTCGCCCCGGACCTGTACGGCGTCGAGGCCGTCTCGCTGTGCTTCCCCGGAGACGCTGATGCGCTCTGAGCACAGGCTCCGACGACGCCGGGGTCCTCGGCACCGGTGTGCTCGTCGTCGGCACGCTCGCCGGCTGCTCCGCGGCAGGTCCGGCCCCCGCACCGGCACCGACGTCCGAGCACGCTACCCCGGCCGTCGACCGGGACGTCGCGCAGCAGCAGATGGTCGACGCCGTCGAGGCGGTCACCGGTCGACTCGGTGGGACGTGGCAGCCGCGGACCGGCCCCGACTACCTGGAGGACTGCCGGCTCCCCGACGGCGACCAGGGTGCGAAGTGGCGGTACCTCGTCACCCGCGCGTCCAGCGGCGACGTGACCCAGGACGTCACCGCCACCGAGGACCGGTGGACGGAGCAGGGCATGACGATCGACCACTGGGGGACGGCGGACCGCCCGACCATCGTGGGTCGTGGTGGCGGGCGGACCGACTCGATCCGGCTGACGGTGTCGGAGGGGCAGTACGCGGTCCAGGCTCTCTCGCTGTGCTTCCCCGGCGACGCGGACGAGGACTTCTGAATCACCCTGCGGACCGGCGGATGTGGGGGATGCCTGCACGATCCTCCAGGCCGACGCCCGACTGTAGCGCTCCATCACGAAACCCCGCGAACTGGGGTCACGGACGAGCCATCGCGTTTCCGGCGCGTTACGACGCGGTCGCGATCGCGTAACCGATGTCGGAGGGGCTCCGGACCGGTCCTGTACCGCCCGGCCGGTCGTGTACTGTCCTCACGATCGCCCGGTGCGCAGTGACTCCGGGCCGACTCCCGATCTCCCCGGAGGAACCCCCGTGTCATCTCGTACCCGCCGCGTCGCCATGAGCGGCCTCGCGCTCGTCGGCACCGTCGCCGTGCTCGCCGGCTGCGCATCCGCACCGTCCGACTCGACATCGTCCAAGAAGTCCGACTTCCTGCCCTGCATGGTGTCCGACGCGGGCGGCTTCGACGACAAGTCGTTCAACCAGCTCGGCTTCGAGGGCATGAAGGACGCCGCGTCCGAGCTCGGTGCCCAGTACAAGGACGCCGAGTCCAAGGACGCCACCGTCTACGACTCGAACATCCAGCAGCTCGTCAACCAGAACTGCAACCTCATCGTCACGGTCGGCTTCAACCTCGCCGCCTCGACGAAGAAGCAGGCCGCGGCGAACCCCGACACCGACTTCGCGATCATCGACGACAACTCGATCGACGCGAAGAACGTCAAGCCGATCACCTTCGACACCTCGCAGGCGGCGTTCCTCGCCGGCTACGCGGCCGCGTCGTACTCGAAGTCCGGCACCGTCGGTACCTTCGGCGGCATGCAGATCCCGACCGTCACCATCTTCATGGACGGCTTCGCGGACGGCGTCGCGTACTACAACGAGCAGAAGAAGAAGGACGTCAAGGTCGTGGGCTGGGACGTCGAGAGCCAGAAGGGCTCCTTCACCGGTGGCTTCGAGGCCGGCACCCAGGCGAAGTCGGTCGCGCAGTCGCTGCTCGACCAGGACGCCGACGTGATCCTGCCCGTCGGTGGCCCGATCTACCAGTCCGCCGCAGAGGCGATCAAGGACGCCGACAACGGCTCCGTCCTCATCGGCGCGGACAGCGACCTCTACGAGGCCGACCCCCGCTACAAGGACATCGCCTTCACCTCCATCGAGAAGGGCATGAAGCCCGCGGTCAAGGACGTCGTCGAGCAGGCCGCGAAGGGCAACTACTCGAAGACCCCCTACGTCGGCACGCTGAAGAACGACGGCGTCGGCATCGCGCCGTTCCACGACTACGAGTCCAAGGTCGACTCGGGTCTGCAGGGTGAGCTCGACGAGATCAAGGCCGGCATCATCGACGGCTCGGTCAAGGTCGACACCGAGGCATCCGTCAAGTAGTCCGACGAACGCGGGCGGGGGATCACTCCTCCGCCCGCGTTCTCGCGCGCACGGGGACCCGTGCGCGCCCGAGACAGAAATAGACTCACCGACATGAAGCTCGAACTCCGCGGCATCACGAAGCGGTTCGGCAGCCTGGTCGCCAACGACCACATCTCGATCACCGTCGAACCGGGCGAGGTGCACTGTCTCCTCGGCGAGAACGGTGCGGGCAAGTCGACCCTGATGAACGTCCTCTACGGCATGTACCAGGCCGAGGAGGGCGAGATCCTGCTCGACGACGTCGTCCAGCACTTCGACGGACCGGGCGACGCCATGCGCTCCGGCATCGGCATGGTGCACCAGCACTTCATGCTCGTCCCCGTCTTCACCGTGGCCGAGAACGTCATGCTCGGGCAGGAGGAGACGGCGTTCGGTGGCCGTCTCGACCTCGCCGGTGCCCGCAGACGTGTCCGTGAGATCTCCGAGCGGTTCGGGTTCGACGTCGACCCCGACGCCCGGGTCGAAGACCTGCCGGTCGGTGTACAGCAGCGTGTCGAGATCATCAAGGCGCTCTCCCGTGACGCCTCCGTGCTGGTGTTCGACGAGCCGACGGCCGTCCTCACCCCGCAGGAGACCGACGAGCTGATGGGCATCATGCGCCAGCTCCGCGAGGCCGGCACCGCCATCGTCTTCATCACGCACAAGCTCCGCGAGGTCCGTGAGGTCGCCGACCGCATCACCGTGATCCGCCTCGGCAAGGTCGTGGGGGAAGCGTCCCCGACCGCGTCGAACAGCGAGCTCGCGGCGCTGATGGTCGGCCGCAGCGTCGAACTCGTCGTCGAGAAGGCCCCGGCCACCCCGGGCGAAGCGGCCCTGGTCGTCGAGGGTCTCACCGTCACCGACCCCACCGGCCTCGTGCTGGTCGACGACGTCTCGTTCACGGTCCGCCGGGGTGAGGTGCTCGCGATCGCGGGCGTGCAGGGCAACGGCCAGACCGAGCTGACCGAGGCGATCATGGGCCTCGAGCCGGTGCGCTCCGGCCGGATCACCCTGGACGGGCGCGAGGTCACCGGCCGCAGTGTCAAGCAGATCCTGGACGCCGGTGTCGGGTTCGTCCCCGAGGACCGCAAGGAAGACGGCCTGGTCGGCGAGTTCACGATCGCCGAGAACCTCATGCTCGACCGCGCCGACGCCGCCGACTTCGTCCGTGCCGGCACCATCCGCGCCGCCGAGCGGGACGCCTTCGCCGACGAGAAGATCGCCGAGTTCGACATCCGCACGCCCGGCCGTACCACCGCGGCCGGCCGGCTCTCCGGCGGCAACCAGCAGAAGATCGTCCTGGCCCGCGAACTGAGCCGCCCCCTGCGACTCTTCGTCGCCGCGCAGCCCACCCGTGGCATCGACGTCGGCTCGATCGAGTTCGTCCACAAGCGCATCGTCGAGACCCGCGACAGCGGCGTCCCGGTGATCGTCGTCTCCACCGAGCTCGACGAAGTCGTCGCGCTCGCCGACCGGATCGCCGTGATGTACCGCGGCGCGATCGTCGGCATCGTCCCCGCGTCCACACCCCGGGACGTCCTCGGACTCATGATGGCGGGCGAACTGCCCGCAGGAACGGAGCTCGCCGCGTGAGCGACCCCACGCCGCAGCACGACGGCACCACGCCGTCGGACCGCACCACACCCACCCACGCGACCACGGGCCACCCGGCCGACGCCGACACGACGCGTGCCGACACGGCGCGTGCCGACGTGACCCCCGCCGTCGACGACCGCCTGCAGGAGGTCACCGGCGCACCGCACCTGATGACCGACTCGGCGATCGACAGCGAGCGCCGCGAAGGACGCTGGAGCGACGCGCTCCGGAGCATCGTGAACGGCTCGGTCCTGACCACGGTCCTCGCAGTGGTCCTGGCCCTCGTCGCCAGCGGTGTCCTCATCGCCCTCACCGACAAGGACGTCCAGGCCGCAGCCGGGTACTTCTTCGCCCGTCCGCTCGACACGCTCCGGGCGGTCGGGACGGCCGTCGGTGGCTCGTACTCGTCGCTGTTCCAGGGCTCGGTCATCAACTTCGGTGCCCCGTCGTTCGCGACCGCGATCGCCCCGATCACGCGCTCCGTCGACTACGCGGTGCCGCTCATCGCCGCCGGTCTCGGCGTCGCGGTGGCGTTCCGCACGGGGCTGTTCAACATCGGTGGCCAGGGACAGGTCCTGATGGCCGCCGCGGCCGCCGGTTGGGTCGGGTTCTCGTTCGACCTGCCAGCCGTCGTGCACATCCCGCTCACGATCCTCGCCGGCATCGTCGGCGGTGCGGTGTGGGCAGGCATCGTCGGGCTCCTCAAGGCCCGGACCGGTGCCAACGAGGTCGTCCTGACGATCATGCTCAACTACGTCGCCCTGTACCTGGTGAGCTTCATGCTCCGCACCCCCGGCCTCCTGCAGGCCGGCGGCAGCCCGAACCCGATCTCGCCGGCGACCCGCGACTCGGCGGTCCTGCCGTCGCTGTTCGGCTCGCGGTTCGGCATCGACCTCGGCTTCATCGTCGCCCTCATCGCGGTCGTCGTCGTGTGGTGGCTGATGAACAAGTCGTCGCTCGGGTTCCGCTTCCGCACGGTGGGCGAGAACCCCCGTGCCGCTCGCGTCGCCGGCATGAGCGTCCCGATGCTGACCATCTGGGTGATGGTCATCTCGGGTGCCCTCATCGGCATCGCCGGCGCCTACCAGGTCGAGGGAGCCGTCACGACCGGCTTCACCTCGGGCATCGACGCCGGCATCGGGTTCGACGCGATCACCGTCGCGCTGCTCGGCCGCTCGAAGCCGTGGGGCACCTTCTGGGCCGCGATCCTGTTCGGGGTGCTCAAGAACGGTGGCTACGCCATGCAGGCCGCCAACGGCATCCCGATCGACATCGTCGGCGTCATCCAGGCCCTCATCGTCCTGTTCATCGCGGCTCCGCCGCTCGTCCGCGCGGTCTTCCGGATCCCGCAGCCGGGCGCACGTCGTCGCACCCGTAAGAACTCCGAGCGGAAGGCGGTCGCCGCGTGAGCACCCTCAGTCCCACCGCGGTCCCGGCGACCCCCGTCGCCGACCGTGCGGTCGAGACCACCCGCAGCTGGAAGGCACCGATCGCGTTCGCCGTGTTCTCGGTGCTCGCCGCCGTGCTGTTCCTCGGCGTCCGCCGTGGCGGCACGACCACGTTCCGACTCGCCAACGCCGGTGACTTCGTGCAGCTGCCGAACGTCGGTCTGCCGTCGCTGGCGACCGGCGTGGTCGTCGTCGTCCTGCTGTCGTTGGGCACCGCCGTCGCCTTCTTCCTGGTCGGGCGGTACCGTCCGGTGCCGCTGTGGCTGACGAGCGTCTTCGCGGTCGTCTTCGTCGTCGGGTTCCTCACCTGGGCAGCCGCCGGCAAGACGATCCCGCTGCCCGGCCTGTTGGTCGGCGCGATCGGCCTCAGCGTCCCGCTGGTGTTCGGCGCCCTCGGCGGGGTCATCTCCGAGCGCGTCGGCGTCGTGAACATCGCCATCGAGGGACAGTTCCTCGCCGGTGCGTTCACCTCGGCGCTCATCGCCTCGCTGACCGGGTCCGCCTGGGTCGGGTTGATCGGTGCGCTCGTCGCGGGTGTGCTCGTGTCGTTCGTCCTCGCGGCGTTCAGCATCAAGTACCTCGTCGACCAGGTCATCGTCGGTGTGGTCATCAACGCGTTCATCTCCGGGCTCACCGGGTTCCTGTACTCACAGGTGCTCTCGCCGTCCGAGACGACCCTGAACGTCGGCATCCGCTTCCCGAAGACCGAGATCCCGGTCCTGCACCAGATCCCGGTCATCGGCCCGGTGTTCTTCGAGCAGACCGTCATCGTCTACCTGGCGTACATCGCGGTGGCCGTGGTGACCTTCGCCCTGTTCAAGACCCGCTGGGGCCTCCGCCTCCGCGCGGTCGGCGAGCACCCGGAGGCGGCGGACACCGTCGGCATCAACGTCACCGGCACCCGGTTCTGGAACGTCTCGCTCGCGGGTGCGATCGCCGGTCTCGGTGGTGCGTACTTCACGCTCGACGCCGTCGGTCCGTTCACGAAGGACATGACGGCGGGCGCGGGCTACATCGCCCTGGCCGCGGTCATCTTCGGCCGGTGGGACCCGATCAAGGCGACGCTGGCAGCCCTGCTGTTCGGCTTCGCGTCGAACCTGCAGAACACGCTCGGTGCGATCAACTCGCCGGTGCCGAGCGAGTTCCTGCTGATGCTGCCCTACGTCGTGACGATCTTCGCGGTCGCCGGTCTGGTCGGGCAGTCGCGCGGTCCGGCGGCGTCCGGCAAGCCCTACATCAAGAACTGAGTTGATCGGCGGGACACCGGTGTCCGTCGGTCGAACCGCGTCGACACGCGGTTCGATGGACCGACACCGGTGTCCCGCTGTACGACACCGCACGACGGCGCGCGAGAGCGCGCGACACCGCACCACGCACGGGAGGCACGCCACATGACCGACACGAACGCTGCGGGAGACCACGGGGTCGGCACCGACCCCGAGACCGGCGAGCCGGTCTGGACGGACCCGGCCACGAGCCTCCCGGCCGACGCCGAGGCACCGATCGACGGGAGCGCCCACGTCGACGTCGACGTGGACTGGGATGCTCTCCGCGAGGCGGCCACGACCGCGATGGGCCGCGCCTACGTGCCGTACTCGTCCTTCCCGGTGGGGGCCGCGGCGCTCACCGACGACGGCCGGATCGTCTCCGGCTGCAACGTCGAGAACGCGTCGTACGGGGTCACCCTGTGTGCCGAGTGCTCGCTCGTGTCGCAGCTGTTCATGACCGGTGGCGGCAAGCTCGTCGCGTTCACCTGCGTCGACGGCGACGGGGCGACCCTGATGCCGTGCGGCCGCTGCCGCCAGCTGCTGTTCGAGCACTCCACCGAGGGCATGCTCCTCGAGACCGTCTCGGGCATCCGAACCATCGACGAGGTCCTGCCGGACGCCTTCGGCCCGCGGACCCTCGCCACCTACCGGCAGGAGCACTGACATGGCCGTCGAGCCGTTCGACACCGTCGACCTCATCCGCACGAAGCGCTCCAGCGGGACCCTGTCCACCGCCGAGATCGACTGGCTCGTCGACGCGTACACGCGCGGCTACGTCGGCGACGAGCAGATGGCCGCGCTCGCGATGGCGATCTTCCTCAACGGCATGGAGCGTCGGGAGATCCGGGACCTCACGCTCGCGATGATCGCGTCGGGGGAGCGGATGTCGTTCGGCTCGCTCGGCAAGACCACGGTCGACAAGCACTCCACCGGAGGCGTCGGCGACAAGATCACCCTGCCGCTCGCGCCCCTCGTCGCCACGTTCGGCGTCGCGGTGCCGCAGCTCTCCGGCCGCGGGCTCGGGCACACGGGTGGCACGCTCGACAAGCTCGAGTCGATCCCGGGATGGCAGGCGGCGCTCTCGAACGAGCGCATGACGGCGGTGCTGCAGGACGTCGGTGCCGTCATCTGCGCCGCGGGCTCCGGCCTGGCACCCGCCGACAAGAAGCTCTACGCCCTCCGTGACATCACCGGCACGGTCGAGTGCATCCCGCTCATCGCGTCGAGCATCATGTCGAAGAAGATCGCCGAGGGCACTGCTGCGCTCGTCCTCGACGTGAAGTTCGGCTCCGGTGCGTTCATGGCGGACTTCGAGCAGTCGAAGCTCCTGGCGCAGACGATGGTCGACCTCGGCAAGGACGCCGGGGTCGCGACCTCGGCGCTCCTCACCGACATGGAGGTCCCGCTCGGCCTGACGATCGGCAACGCCCTCGAGGTCCGTGAGTCCGTCGAGGTCCTCGCCGGCGGCGGTCCCGCCGACGTCGTGTCGCTGACCCTCTCGCTCGCCGAGGAGATGCTGCGCCTGGCCGGGGTCACCGACGCCGACCCGGCCGCCGCACTCGCCGACGGCCGCGCGATGGACACCTGGCGGCGGATGATCGAGGCGCAGGGCGGCGACGCCTCGGCCGCACTGCCGGTCGCAGCGGAGACGCACGTCGTCACCGCCACCGAGTCCGGTGTGCTCACCACCCAGCAAGCGCTCCCCTTCGGCATCGCGGCCTGGCGCCTGGGTGCCGGACGGGCCCGGGCGCAGGACCCGGTGCAGGCCGGCGCCGGCATCGAGTTGCACGTCAAGCCGGGTGACACCGTCACCGCCGGTCAACCGCTGTGGACGCTGCACACCGACGAGCCGGCCCGCTTCGAGCGGGCCATCGAGTCGCTCGAGGGGGCCTGGTCGATCGGGGAGTCCGCGCCCGAGCGCGGACCGATCGTCCGCGAACGGATCCAGTAGCGGCCCGCCTGCCCGCATCGCACCATCCGGACTGGAGGCTCCCCACACGACGTGTGGGGAGCCTCCAGTGTCGTCGTCCACACCGTTGTCGACGGCGCCCTGCGGGGGCCGGTGACCACCGGTAGCCTTGGGCGCATGAGCGACGCCGCCCCCATCTACCGCCTGCCCGACGCCGGAGCGGTCATCAACGACCTCCCCAAGGTCTCGCTGCACGACCACCTGGACGGCGGCCTCCGCCCCGCGACGATCATCGAGCTCGCCGCGACCGACGGCGTCGAGCTGCCGACCACCGACCCGACCGAGCTCGCCACGTGGTTCGCCGACCAGGCGAACTCCGGCTCCCTGGTCGAGTACCTCAAGACCTTCGACGTGACCACCGCGGTCATGCAGACCGCAGCCGGTCTGACCCGCGTCGCGAAGGAGTTCGTCGAGGACCTCGTCGCGGACGGCGTCGTCTACGGTGAGATCCGCTGGGCGCCGGAGCAGCACCTGCAGCGTGGCCTGACCCTCGACCAGACGGTGGAAGCCGTGCAGGCCGGGATCGAGGAAGCGGTCGACGCCGCCGGCGGGTCCATCCGGATCGGCCAGCTCGTCACCGCCATGCGGCACGCCGACCGGTCGATGGAGATCGCCGAGCTCGCCGTCCGCCACCGCGACCACGGCGTCGTCGGCTTCGACATCGCCGGCGCCGAAGCCGGGTTCCCGGCGTCGGACCACCGTGCGGCGTTCGACTACCTGGCCTCCGAGCTGTTCCCCGTCACGGTGCACGCCGGTGAAGCCGACGGTCTCGCGTCGATCCGCTCGGCGCTCGTCGACGGTCGCGCACTGCGACTCGGCCACGGCGTCCGCGTGTTCGAGGACGTCTCGCTGTCGGACGGCGGCGACGGTTCGATGCTCGCCACCCTCGGCGAAGTCGCGTCCTGGGTCCGCGACCGTGAGATCCCGCTCGAGGTCTCGCCGTCCTCGAACCTGCAGACCGGTGCCATCGCCGCGTGGGGTGACGACCTGGCCGACCACCCCTTCGACGTCCTGTACCAGCTCGGGTTCCGCGTCACGGTGAACACCGACAACCGCCTGATGAGCAACACCTCGCTGTCGAAGGAGCTCGCGCTGCTGGCCGGCACGTTCGGCTACGACCTCGACGACCTGGCCGCGTTCCAGATCAACGCCGCGCTCGGGACCTTCCTGCCGCTGGAGGACCGCGAGGAGATCATCGCCGCGATCACCGCCGGGTACGCGGAGGCCTGAGTCGATGGGCCTGCCGCCGCTGCCGGACCCCGCCGTCGTCCTCGGGGCGTCCGCGTCGTCGTGGCGTGACGCGCTGCGGACGGCCGGCGGCGCCCTCGTGGCCTCCGGAGCGACCACCGACGCGTACACCGACGCCATGATCGGCATGGTCGAGGAACACGGGGCGTACATCGTCATCTCGCCGGGGCTGGCGTTCGCGCACGCCCGGCCGGGGTCCAGCGTGCTGCGTGACGGTCTGGCGGTCGTGACCCTCGCCGCACCGGTCGTGTTCGGGCACCCGCACAACGACCCGGTCTCGGTCGTCCTCGGCCTGGCCGTGGCCGAGGTCGGGACGCACCTCGAGTCGATCGGCGCGATCGCGAACCTGTTCAACGACGCCTCGGTCACCGGGCGGCTCGCTGCCGCCGTCACGGCCGACGAGGTCCGGGCCATCATGGGAGTGACGACGGCATGAAGATCGTGACCATCTGCGGTGCCGGCATCGGTGCGAGCGCCATCCTCAAGGTGAACGCGGAGAAGGCGCTCGCCTCGCTCGGACTGACGGCCGAGGTCGTCGCGGCGGACGTCGCCTCGGTGCGGGACGTGTCCGACGACGCCAACGTGATCCTGACGAGCCAGGAGTTCGTCGAGGCCATCGGGACGACGTACGCCGAGGTCATCCTGATCCGGAACCACTTCGACCAGAGCGAGATCACGGCGGCTGTGGAGAAGGCGCTGGGCTGACCGGCCGCCCGGTACGATCGGCGCATGGTCAGCACCGAGAACCCCCTGAACGACCCCGCCGTCGACCCCTTCGACGTGGCCCGCGACGCCGCGGCAGTGATCGCTGAGCGGTCCGGTATCGAACGCCACGACGTCGCCCTGACGCTCGGCTCCGGCTGGGGCAAGGCCGCCGACCTGCTCGGGGAGACCGTCTCCGAGATCCCCGCGGCGGACGTCCCCGGGTTCAGTGCCTCGGCCGTCCCCGGGCACTCCGGCACCGTCCGGTCGATCCGTCTCGCCGACGGACGGCACGCGCTCGTCATCGGTGCCCGGACCCACTACTACGAGAACCACGGCGTGCGTCGCGTCGTGCACAGCGTGCGGACCGCCGCTGCCACGGGTGCCTCGGTCATGGTCCTCACCAACGGTGCCGGGGGCATCAAGGAGACCTGGACGCCCGGCACCCCGGTCCTCATCAGCGACCACATCAACCTGACCGCCGACAGCCCGCTCGAGGGTGCGACGTTCGTCGACCTGACCGACCTGTACTCGGCACGCCTCCGTGCGGTCGCGAAGTCCGTCGACCCGTCCCTCGACGAAGGCGTCTACACGCAGTTCCGCGGCCCGCACTACGAGACCCCGGCCGAGGTCCAGATGGCGAAGGCGATCGGCGGGCACATCGTCGGCATGTCGACGGCGCTCGAGGCCATCGCCGCTCGTCAGGCCGGCATGGAGATCCTCGGCTTCTCGCTCATCACGAACCTGGCAGCCGGCATCCAGAAGACGCCGCTGTCCCACACCGAGGTGCTCGAGGCCGGCAAGCAGGCCGAGCCGGTCATCGCCGACCTGCTCGCCCGGGTGGTGGCGGCACTGTGAGCGTCGTCGACACCGCCAGGGCCTGGATCGAGCAGGACCCCGACGACGAAACCCGGGCCGAGCTCCAGCAGCTCGTCGACGCCGAGGACACGGAGGAGCTCGCAGCCCGCTTCGCCGGACGGCTGGAGTTCGGCACCGCGGGCCTCCGGGCCGAGCTCGGAGCGGGTCCGCTCCGCATGAACCGCGTCGTCGTGACGCAGGCCGCCGCGGGGCTCGCCCGCTTCCTCATCGACTCCGGCCGCGATCGCAGCGTCGTCATCGGCTACGACGGCCGGGTCAACTCGGACGTCTTCGCGCGGGACTCGGCCGAGGTCATGCGCGGCCTGGGTCTCGACGTGACGCTGCTGCCCTCGGCGCTGCCGACACCGCTCGTCGCGTTCGCCGTCCGGCACCTGGGCGTCGGCGCGGGCGTCATGGTGACGGCGAGCCACAACCCGCCGCGGGACAACGGCTACAAGGTGTACCTCGGCGGGGACGACGAGGGCTCGCAGATCGTGCCGCCGGTCGACGGTGAGATCGCCGCCGCCATCGACGTCGTCGCATCCGGGGACATCCGCTCGCTCACCCGGGCGACGGACTACACCGTCGCCGATGCGTCGCTCGTCCAGGCCTACGTGGACGCGACGGCTGCGACCGTACCGGCCCCGGGCCTCCCGGCCGACGCGCAGCCGTCCGTCGTCTACACGGCCATGCACGGCGTCGGGTGGGAGACCGCCCGCGCGGTGTTCGCGCAGGCGGGCTTCCGCGAGCCGGCCGTCGTGCCGGAGCAGATCGAGCCGGACGGCGCCTTCCCGACCGTCTCGTTCCCGAACCCCGAGGAGCCGGGAGCCATGGACCTGGCGATCGCCCGGGGTGTCGCGGTGGGCGCCGACCTGGTGATCGCGAACGACCCGGACGCCGACCGACTGGCACTCGCGATCCCGGACGGCTCCGGCTCGTACCGGCGTCTCACCGGCAACGAGGTCGGATGGCTCCTCGGCTGGCGCGCCGCCGCACGGGCCGCCGACGCCGGCGTGACCGGGGTGCTCGCCGCGTCGATCGTGAGCTCGCCCGCCCTCGCACGCGTCGCCGAGCAGTACGGACTCGGGCACCGCGACACGCTGACGGGCTTCAAGTGGGTGTCCCGCGTGCCGGACCTGCTCTTCGGGTACGAAGAGGCGCTCGGGTACCTGGTCGACCCGCAGGTCATCCGCGACAAGGACGGCATCTCCGCTGCGCTGGAGCTGCTGTCGCTGGCGACCGAACTCGCTGCCGAGGGCAAGACCATCGCGGACCAGCTCGACGCGTTCGCCGAGCGGTTCGGGGCCTTCGCCTCCGGGCAGGTGGCCACACGCGTGGACGACCTGTCACGCATCGGGGAGATCATGGCGTCGCTGCGGACGTCCACCCCGACGGACCTCGGCGGTGTCGAGATCACGTCGGTGACGGACTTCCTCGACGGGGTCGAGGGCTTCCCGCCGTCGGACATCCTGCGCTTCGACCTGGACGGTGGCGCGCGGGTCATCGTCCGCCCGAGTGGTACCGAGCCGAAGGTGAAGGTCTACATCGACACGGTCGCTGGGACCTCCGCCGAAGCCACCGCGCTGGCCGACCGCCTGGCCGCGGCCGTCCGCCCGCTGGTCTCGTAGGGCGGCGCCGCGGCGCCGCGCCTGCGCCTGCGCATAACAGGAACCCGCTCGCGCCGCTGCATCCCGCGGTTCGAGCGGGTTCCTGTTGTGCGGCGTCAGTCGAAACCGGGCTCCTGCACGACAGCGGGAGCCAGCGCGGTCGTCCACAGGGTCGGCGAACGTCCTGCTGGCGGTGGGCGTCCGTGAGGCTGAGGAGATGCAACGACTCGAGATCATCAGGGGTGGGGGCGTCGACCCCACCGGCCGTCGCGGTCGGGACCTCGTCGCAGCGGCCGACCGGGGCGCACTCGTCCGGCTCGCACCCGGCAGGTTCGTCGACGCAGAGCGCTGGCGGGCGGCGGACGCCCGCGTCCGCCATCTTGCTCGCCTCGACGTGGTCGACGAGTTGACCGCTCCGCGCCTCGTGCTGTCCCATGTGTCAGCCCTCGCCCTGCACGGGCTGCCCTGGAGCGGTGAGTTCCCCGAGGTCGTCGATGTCATCGATCCCGAGCGGGAGACGTCCCAGTCCCTCCGGCTGCTGCGGAAGCACCCCGGGAAGGGCCGGTCGATGGGTCTCGCCCGGGCATCCTCGGGCCGGCCGGCCACGGACCTCCGGAGCACCGTCGTCGACATCGCGCTCACGCAGGACCTCCGACGTTCCGTGCCCGTCCTCGACGTCGCGCTCCAGCGCGGTGTCGATCGGTCGGCGCTCCGAGCTGAGCTGAACGCCAAGAGGGCCGTGCACGGCCGGGATCGTGCACGGTTCGCGATCGAGTTCGCCGACCCAGGCAGTGGCTCGGTGGGGGAGTCGATCGCCCGTGTGGCGTTGCACGAGCTCGGAGCGCCGCGGCCCGGACTCCAGACCGAGTTCCACGACGCGACGGGCTTCGTGGCGCGGGTCGACTTCTGGTTCCCCGACCACGGCGTCGTCCTCGAGTTCGACGGTGCCGCGAAGTACCGGGACCCGGCCATGCGCGCCGCGGGCCTCACCGCGGAGGACGTCCTCCTCCAGGAGAAGCGCCGCGAGGACCGGCTCCGCCGTGTGTCCGACGTCCGTCGACTCGGTCGGTTCGGGTGGCCGGAGACGCAGGACACGGAGCGGCTCCGAGCGCTGCTGCTGGGGCTGGGCCTCCCGCTCGAGACCCGACGTTTCCGCCGGATCCGCTGACGCTGCGTCCGCTGGTTCCAACTTGCGCCGCACAACAGGAACCGCCCCAGACCGCGGGAAGCCGTGGTTCGGGGCGGTTCCTGTTGTGCGCAGCCGATCGGCACCGGGCGCCGGGCGCCGCGGGGGACCTACGCGAGCTCGAGCAGGACGTGACCCGAGGAGACCGTCTGGCCGACGGGGGCGTTCAGGCCGGTGACGATGCCGTCCTTGTGTGCCTGGACGGGCTGCTCCATCTTCATGGCCTCGAGGACGACGAGCAGGTCGCCCTTCACCACGGTGTCACCCTCGGCGACCGCGAGCTTCACCACGGTGGCCTGCATGGGCGACGCGACCGACGAACCCGACGCCGCACGGCCACCCTTGACACCGGAGGACCGACGCTTCGGGGGAGCGGACGGGCCGGACGGACGACGCGCGCCGCCGGCACCACCACCGACGATCGAGGGCATGGTCACCTCGATGCGCTTGCCCTGCACCTCGACGACGACGCTCTCGCGCTCGCCCGGCGCGGGCAGCTCCTCGGGGGAACCGCTCCAGGCCGGGATGTCGTTCACGAAGTCCGTCTCGATCCACTGCGTGTAGACCGAGAACGGCGTCGCGTCGTCGGTGGCGAACGCGGGGTCCGCGACGACGGCACGGTGGAACGGGATGACCGTCGGCAGGCCGGCGACCTCGAACTCGGCCAGGGCACGACGGGACCGCTCGAGCGCCTCTGCACGCGTGGAACCGGTGACGATGAGCTTCGCGAGCATCGAGTCGAACGAGCCCGAGACGACGTCGCCGGACACCACGCCGGAGTCGACGCGGACGCCGGGACCGGACGGTGCGTTGAACACGTGGACGGGGCCCGGCGCGGGGAAGAAGTTGCGGCCCGGGTCCTCGCCGTTGATGCGGAACTCGAACGAGTGGCCGCGCGGGGTCGGGTCGGCGTAGTCGAGCGTGCCGCCCTCGGCGATGCGGAACTGCTCGCGGACGAGGTCGATGCCGGTGACCTCTTCGGAGACGCAGTGCTCGACCTGCAGGCGCGTGTTGACCTCGAGGAACGAGACCGTGCCGTCGGCGCCGATGAGGAACTCGCAGGTACCGGCACCGACGTAGCCGACCTCGCGGAGGATCGCCTTCGACGACTCGTACAACAGGGTCTGCTGCGCCTCGGTGAGGTACGGCGCCGGTGCTTCCTCGACGAGCTTCTGGTGGCGTCGCTGCAGGGAACAGTCGCGTGTGGACACGACGACGACGTTGCCGTGCTCGTCCGCGAGGCACTGGGTCTCGACGTGCCGCGGCTTGTCGAGGTACTTCTCGACGAAGCACTCGCCTCGGCCGAAGGCGGCGATGGCCTCGCGCGTGGCGGACTCGAACAACTCGGGGATGGAGGCCCGGTCCCGCGCCACCTTCAGGCCACGGCCACCGCCACCGAAGGCGGCCTTGATCGCGACGGGCAGCCCGACCTCGTCGGCGAAGGCGACGACCTCGGACACGTCCTGCACCGGCTCGATCGTGCCGGGGGCGAGGGGGGCGCCGACCTTCTCGGCCACGTGCCGTGCGGAGACCTTGTCGCCGAGACGCTCGATCGAGTCGGGCGACGGCCCGATCCAGGTGAGCCCGGCGTCGATGACGGCGCGCGCGAAGTCGGCGTTCTCGGCGAGGAAGCCGTACCCGGGGTGCACGGCGTCGGCGCCGGATCGTCGGGCGACCGAGATGATCTTCTCGATCACCAGGTAGGTGTCGGCGCTCGTGGTGCCGTTCAGCGCGTAGGCCTCGTCGGCGAGGCGGGCGTGCAGGGCGTCGCGGTCCTGGTCGGCGTAGACCGCCACCGAGGCCTTGCCCGCATCGCGGGCCGCTCGGACGATGCGGACGGCGATCTCGCCGCGGTTCGCGATGAGGACCTTGCTGATGCGGGTCATGGGACATCAGCGTATTCGTGCACCAGGGTCGTGTTTTGACCGCCATCCACAAGAAACACCGCGCGCAGCAGGTGGATCTCTACAGGCGGGGAGGTGGCGAGCGCGCCGGCGGGCTCCTACGGTGTCCAGAGGTCGTGCCAGGCGATCCCGAACCCCCGCAGGAGCATCGACCGCAGCATCGGCAGCGACAGACCGACGACGGCCGAGGGTGCTCCGTCGATCCGCGTGATGAAGGCGGCGGCGCGCCCGTCGATCGTGAACGCGCCGGCGACTTCGAGCGGCTCGCCGGTCGCGACGTACGCGTCGATCTCCGCGGGCGTCATGTCGTCGGCGAACGTCAGCACGGCGCTGTCCACCGCGACGACCCGGTCACCGTCCACGACGAGCGCGGAACCGCCCGGTGTGACCGGCCCCAGGTCGCCCACGGGGCGGACGGGAGGCGCGTCACCAGCCCGTCCCGCGCCCCCCGTCCCGGCAGTGGCCACCCCGACCCCGGCGCGCCGGTCCACGACGCAGTGCCCGCTCCACAGCGTGCCGCCGCCCGCGGCGAGCATCTGCCGCCACCGCTCGCGGGCCACCTCCGGGTCGTGCGGCTTGCCGTACAGCACCCCGTCGACCTCGAAGGCGGAGTCGCCGCCGAAGACGATGCCGTCGAGGCCGGTGTCGGTGCCGTCCGCCAGCTCGACGCGCCCGTCCGCGACCGCCGTCGCCTTCGCGACCGCGAGCAGCGACACGAGTTCCGGTCCGGTGAGTCCGCGACCGAGTCGGTCCCGCTCGGTGGCCGCCACTGCGTCCTCGTCGACCCCCGGCGAGACGAGCACCGGTTCGATCCCGGACTGCGCCAGGAGCGCGCGACGGGCGGGGGAGGTGCTCGCGAGGTACAGACGCATGGGAACATCGAACCATGGGTGAATCCGTCGGCACACTGCTCGAACTCGACGTCACCGGGATCGCTCACGGCGGCATCTCGGTGGCACGGCACGAGGGGCGCGTGGTGTTCGTCACGGACGCGATCCCCGGGGAGCGGGTCGTGGCCCGGGTGACGGAGGACCGGAAGAAGTCGTTCTGGCGCGCCGACACCGTGAGCGTCCTCGAACCGAGCGAGCACCGGGTGGACCACGTCTGGCCCGAGGCCGGCCTGGACCGCGACCCCGCCGTGCGTCCCGGTGGTGCGGAGTTCGGGCACATCGCCCTCGCCCACCAGCGGACCCTCAAGCGCGACGTGCTCGTCGACTCGTTCTCCCGGTTCGGCCGCATCGACCTCGACGCCGTGCTCGGCGCGCCGGTCGTCGTCGAGGCCGCACCCGGCGACGACGAGGCGAACGGCCTCGGCTGGCGCACCCGGGTCCGCCTGCACGTCGACGCCGACGGCACGCCCGGACCCTTCGCCGCCCGGTCGCACACCGTCGTCCCGGTCACCTCGCTCCCGCTGGCCACCGCCACCGTGCAGGGCTCAGCGCCGCTCGGCCGCGGCTCGATGCCCGGCGCCGAGGTCGTCGACGTCCTCAGCCCGAGCGGCTCCGGCGGCGCACGCCTGGTCATCGACGCCCAGCGCCCCACGGTCGTGCAGGAGGTCGTCGGCGAACGGACCTTCGACGTGGACGACGACGGCTTCTGGCAGGTGCACCGGCAGGCCCCCGCCGTCCTCACCGCCGCGGTGCAGGACCTGGTCGATCGTGACCGCCTCGACCCGGATGGTCAGCACCTCGACCTCTACGGCGGCGTCGGGCTGCTCGCCGCGGCCCTCGCCGACGTCGTCGGGCCGCGCGCCCGCGTGACGAGCGTCGAGAGTGCGACCCGCGCGACCGAGCACGCGCTCGAGAACCTGTCCGAGTGGATCGGCGCCCGTGCCGAGACCGGCCGTGTCGACCGGTGGCTGTCCCGGACCGTCGAGTCGGCCTCCCGTCCGGAGCGCGATCGCTTCCGCGCCGGCACGATCGTGCTCGACCCGCCCCGGTCCGGTGCCGCTCGCGAGGTCGTCGTGTCGATCGCCGCGCTGCAGCCGGCCCAGGTCGTCTACGTCGCCTGCGACCCCGTCGCCCTGGCGCGCGACGTCGCGACGTTCGCTGATCTCGGGTACCGCCTGGAGGCACTCCGCGCCTTCGACCTGTTCCCGCACACCCACCACCTGGAGGCCGTGGCGCGGCTGGTGCCGGTCGCCTGAGCCCCGGCGGGTGATCGGCTCCGCCGGGTCCCGTTGCGGGGTACGAAGCTGAGGTTGACCTGGGTATCCTTGGTGACGACGGCAACCGGGATCAGGGCCCGGCGCGCTGTCGGAACGAGAGGCAACCGTGGGAGACACGACCACCAGCACATCGACCGGCACGACAGGGACTGCCGGTCCCGAGACCCGGCCGGTCCGGGTCGCCATCGTCGACGACCACGAGTCCGTCCGACTGGGGATCCAGGCGGCCTGTCAGAACGAGGGGTTCGAGGTGGTCCTCACCGCCGCGAGCGTCCCGGAGTACATCGCCCAACTCGGCGGGCGCGAGGTCGACGTCGTCGTCCTCGACCTGTCGCTGGGTGACGGCTCGACGGTGACCGAGAACGTCAAGGGCGTGCAGGGCACCGGTTCGGCCGTGCTCGTGCACAGCATCGCCGACCGCGTCGCGAACGTGCGGGAGGCTCTGGCCGCAGGGGCTGCCGGTGTCATCCCGAAGTCGTCCGCGACGAAGACCGTGATGGCCGCCGTCGCGACCGTGGCCCGGGGTGACGTGCTCAACAACCTCGAGTGGGCGAGCGCCATCGATGCGGACCGGGACTTCGCGAAGGCCCAGCTCGGGCGTCGCGAACGTGAGATCCTGCACCTGTACGCCTCGGGCCTGCCGCTCAAGCTGGCGGCGCAGCAGCTCGGCATCGGATACTCCACGGCCCGGGAGTACCTGGACCGCATCCGCGTGAAGTACGTCGAGGTGGGTCGCCCCGCCCCGACCAAGGTCGACCTGCTCCGCCGTGCCGTCGAGGACGGGATCCTGCCGGGGCTCGACTCCGGCATCGACCCCGACGGCGATGGTCGCTGACGACACCCGCGCCGGTCGGTCCTCGTGACCACCGACGCATCGGCGGACGCCGGGCCGGCAGCGGCCCGGCGTCCGTCGTCCCCCGCAGCCACCGGACCCGCCGCGGCCGGTCCGATCGATGCCGGGCCCGCCGGACCTGACGGGAACGGTCCGGGTCACGTCCGCGGCGCCGGCTGGGCCGATCCGTCGCGGTCGGTCCGCGCCACGATCACCCAGGCGTCGCTCGACCGGGCGTTCACGATCCTGATGGCCATCGCCGCGATCGGGTTCGGGGCGGTGAACGTCCCCGGCCTCCTCAAGCAACTGCCGTACCTCGACCCGGTCTGGGCACCCACGACGGCGATCGTGATGGCGCTGTCGCTCGTCGCGGTCGGCGTCTCGGCGATCGTGCAGCGCTGGTCCCAGGCGGCGCAGACCGTCTGCGCGCTGCTGTTCCTCGTCGCGCTGCTGACCTTTCCGCTGACGGTCGACCGATCGCTGCCGGTCGACCAGTCCCCGTGGCCGTGGTGGCTCTGCAACGTCGGCACGATCGCCGCCTCGCTGAGCTTCGCCACGTGGCGTGCCGCGGTCTACAACGCCCTCGTGCCGATCATCTACGTCGTGCTGCGGCTCTCGCCGGCCGGCGGTGCGGTCGGCCCGCAGCGGGCGTTCCTCGACGGCGCCTACACCGCGGTCCTCGGCATCGCGGCGCTGATCCTCATCGTGGTGCTGCGTCGTGCGGCGGCGGCGGTCGACGTCGCCCAGGCCACCGCGGTCCGTCGGTACTCACGGGCGATCCGGGAGCACGCCACCGAGGTCGAGCGTGTCCAGGTCGACGCCATCGTGCACGACAGCGTGCTCACGACGCTGCTGTCCGCAGCGCGTGCGGACACCCCGGACGCGAAGACCCTCGCCGCACGCATGGCACGGAACGCGATCGACCACCTCGCCGCGGCCGCCGCCGACGGCCCGGGGGATGACCAGGTCGTGCCGTTCGACGTCCTGCGGAACCGGATCGCCACGTCCGTCACGTCCCTCGGCGCCCCGGTCGAGGTGCGAAGCCTCCCGATGGCGGGTCCGGCGCTGCCGTTCTCGGCGGCGGACGCGATCGCCTCGGCCGCGCTCCAGGCGGCGGTGAACAGCGTGCAGCACGCCGGCGACGACGTCTCGCGCTGGGTGACGATCGCCGCGGACGGCTCGTCCGTGCAGGTCGAGGTCGCCGACGACGGCACCGGGTTCGACGCGCACGCGGTCCCGGCCGAACGCCTCGGTGTCCGGCGCTCGATCATCGAGCGGATGGCCGCCGCCGACGGCGAGGCCGATCTCCGCACCGCCCCCGGCTCCGGCACCCGCATCGTGCTCCGTTGGCCGGCGCTCCGCGCCGACGACCGTTCCGCTCACCGGACCGGCTCGGTCCGCCAGGCGGGAGCGGACGCATGAGGGCCTCCATCCCGGCGGGTGTCGCCATCGGACTCGCGGCGCTCTTCTCGCTGCTGCACCTGGTCCTCGCCGTCACCACGCTGCCCGGGACGCCGGCGAAGGCCGCACCGATCGTCGCCTGCATGGTCCTCTACGCGGCGGCGACCGCTCTCGCGCTGCTGGTGCGCGGCCCGGTCCTGCCGGTGTGGGTGGCGTGGTTCGCACTCGCCACCGCCGTCGTGATGCCCCTCGTCTGCTCGACCGTCGTCGACCTGGCGGTGGCCCCGACGTACGCCACGTGGTGGATCGCCGCCGTCGGCACGCTCATGGTCGTGCTGGCCGTCCGGCAGCGCGGTCGCTTCGCCTGGGTCGGCGTCGCCTTCTGCACGGTGCACTCGGTCGGCTGGGCCGGCCTGGAGGCACTGGGCGAGCTGGGTGCGCTCGGCAACGTGATCTGGTTGTCCGTCGCCACCGGGTTCGCGATCGCGATGAGCCACGCCACCCGGATCACCCGGGACTTCGTCCGCGCGGAGCAGGAGACCGTCGACTGGCAGGCGGCGCAGGACGCGCACGTGTCCGAACGACAGGTCCGGCTCGGCCAGACGACGCGGATGGCGCTGCCGATGCTCCAGCGCATCATCGACACGTGCGGGGGCCTGGACGAGGACGAGCGTGCCGAGAGCCTGCACCTCGAGCAGGCGATCCGCGACGAGATCCGCGGCCGCTCGCTGCTGTCCGACGACGTCCGGGCGGAGGTCATGCGCCTGCGCCGTCGCGGCGCCGTCGTGCAGCTGCACGACGACGGCGGCCTGGACGACCTCGACACGGTCGAACAGGAGCGTGTGCACGCCGAGCTCGCCGACGCACTGCGACGCGCGTACGAGGCCGACGCCGACAACGTGATCGTCCGGACCGTGCCGGACAACGCCGACGCCGCGGTGACCGTGGTCGGACTGCGGCTGGACGCGGCTGAGAGCGAGTCCGCAGCCCTCGGGGCAGCGGACGACGACGAGGACGACGACGGCGACGACTCCGTCGCGCTGTGGCTCGAGATCGACCGGTACGCGACCCAGGGCTGACGGCCGATCCGCCAGCGCAGGTGCGGGAGCCGCGAACGCCCCGGAGACAGGGAACGCCTCGGACACCGCGAACGCCTCGGAAAACGGGGAACGCCCCGGAAACGGGGAACGGGCCGGTCGGAGCTACCGACCGGCCCGTTCACGACCCGAGGCAGAGCGACAACCCGAATATCGCCCTGACTCGTCTCGGCGGTGGCTTCGTACCCTAGTCGGCCACCGACCGGCGATGCACTTCAACGAAGAACACCGAACACAGACAATGATGCCAACAGCACCAGGGGGTGTCAGTCGTCATTTCGGGGGACAATTCGGGCGATCTGCGGCGGTTCCTGGCGTGGACGACCCCCGAGTGAGGGGAGACCGAACGGTGCGTCCGCCGCTGTGCCGAGGTCGACACCGGTCGGTACCGAACGGGGTACAGACCGCCGGCGGTACCGGACCGGTACCGGACGCGAACGGGCTCAGCGGAGAGACCGGCTCCAGGAGCCCTGCTGGAGCGGTCCGCGCATCCCTCGGGCAGAGCGGGTCCAGCCGTCCCGCGGTGACGACTCCGTCTGGGCACCCCCGGCAGCGGCAGCGTCGTCGGCCTGACGCTGCAGCACCGCGATCACGGCCGCGAGCTCCTCGGGTGTCGGGTCCCCGCCGACGACACGCACGTCCGCGACCGACGCGGTGGCGTGGGTCGGGGCGTCTGCCGGGACGTCGGCAGCGTGGCGTGGGCTCACAGCGGGATGTTCCCGTGCTTCTTCGGCGGCAGGCTCGCCCGCTTGCCGCGCAGCGCCCGGAGCGCCTTGATGACCGACACGCGCGTGGCGTGCGGCTGGATGATCCCGTCGAGTTCGCCGCGCTCGGCCGCCAGGTAGGGCGACGCCACGTTGTAGGTGTACTCGTTCGCGAGCTTCGTGCGGACGGCAGCGACGTCCTCGCCGGCTTCCTCGGCACGCTTGATCTCGCTGCGGTAGAGGATGTTCACCGCGCCCTGGCCGCCCATGACCGCGATCTCGGCGGTCGGCCAGGCGAGGTTGATGTCCGCCCCGAGCTGCTTCGAGCCCATCACGATGTACGCGCCGCCGTACGCCTTGCGGGTGATCACGGTGACGAGCGGCACGGTGGCCTCGGCGTAGGCGTACAGGAGCTTCGCACCGCGGCGGATCACACCCGTCCACTCCTGATCGGTCCCGGGCAGGTACCCCGGGACGTCGACCAGGGTCAGGATCGGGATCCCGAAGGCGTCGCAGAACCGGACGAAGCGCGCGGCCTTCTCGCCGGCGTCGATGTTCAGCGTGCCGGCCATCGCCTGCGGCTGGTTCGCGATGATGCCGACCGTGCGGCCCTCGACCCGGCCGAAGCCGATCATGATGTTCGGCGCGAAGAGCGGCTGCACCTCGAGGAACTCGCCGTCGTCGACCACGTGTTCGATGACCTGGGTGACGTCGTACGGCTGGTTGGTGGAGTCCGGGATGACGACGTCGAGCTCGCGGTCGGCGTCGGTCGTCTCGAGCTCCGGCGCGACGTCGTACGTCGGCGGATCGGACAGGTTGTTGTCCGGCAGGAACCCGATGAGCGAGCGCGCGTAGTCGAGCGCGTCCGTCTCGTCCTCGGCCAGGTAGTGCGCCACCCCGGAGACCGCGTTGTGGGTCTGCGCGCCGCCGAGTTCCTCGAAGCCGACGTCCTCACCGGTGACCGTCTTGATGACGTCCGGGCCGGTGACGAACATGTGGCTGGTCTTGTCGACCATGATCACGAAGTCGGTGAGGGCGGGGGAGTACACGGCGCCACCGGCCGCCGGGCCCATCACGATCGAGATCTGCGGGATGACGCCGGAGGCCGCGGTGTTGAGGCGGAAGATCTCGCCGTACTTGCCGAGCGCGACCACTCCCTCCTGGATGCGAGCGCCACCGGAGTCGAGGATGCCGATGATCGGCACACCGGTCTTCAGTGCGTGCTGCATCACCTTGACGATCTTCTCACCGGCGACCTCACCGAGGGAACCGCCGAAGACCGTGAAGTCCTGCGCGTAGACCGCGACCTGTCGGCCGTGGATGGTGCCGTGGCCGGTGACGACCGCGTCGCCGTAGGGACGCTTCGACTCCATCCCGAAGGCGTGGGTGCGGTGGCGGACGAACTCGTCGAGCTCCACGAAGGAGTTCTCGTCGAGCAGCTGGTCGATCCGCTCGCGGGCCGTCATCTTGCCCTTGGCGTGCTGCTTCGCGATCGCGGACTCGCCTGCGGCGGTCACGGCTTCGTGGTACCGGTCGCGGAGGTCAGCCAGACGGCCTGCGGTCGTCGAGAGATCGGGGGTGTCTCCTGTGGTCACCCGCTCACCCTACCGGCGGTGCGGGACACCCCCGTTGGAGGACCCCCACGGTTCCGGGCCGTAGGTTTGCGTGCATGTCCACACCGGTCACACCCGACTTCGTCTCCGCCAGCGCCGCCGTCCAGGGCGCCGGCGCGACGATGACGGTGCTGCCGACGACGGGGTCGACGAACGCCGACCTACTCCGTGACGCACCGGACCTGGCCTCCGGCAGCGTCGTGGTGACCCTCGACCAGACCGCCGGACGCGGACGGCTGGACCGGTCGTGGGTGGCCCCCGCGGGCCAGACCCTGGCCGCGAGCGTGCTGGTGCGGGCGGACCTCGACCCGCGCGACCGGGGCTGGCTGCCGCTCGTCGCCGGAGCCGCCGTTCGCGACGCCGTCGCCGGCGTGCTCGCCGACGCCGACGCGCAGACGGACGCGGACGCTCAGACGGACACAGACGCGCAGACGGACGCGGATGACCGCGTGCTCGTGAAGTGGCCGAACGACGTCCTCGTCGACGGCCGCAAGGTCAGCGGTGTGCTCTGCCAGGTCGCCGCCGACGGGTCCGTAGTCGTCGGCGTCGGCGTGAACCTCACGATCCGGGCCGGCGCGCTGCCCACCCCGACCGCCACCTCCCTGCTCGTGGCCGGTGCGACCGGACCGGCCACGGCACTCGCCGACGCGGTCCTGACGGACCTCTGGACGGGCCTCCAGGAGGCCGTGGCCGGGCTCGTCGCGGGAGGTGCCGCCGCCGACGCGGTCCGTTCGCACGTCCGGGCCGTGTGCGGGACGGTCGGCCAGCGGGTGCGCCTCGAGCTGCCGGACGGATCGACGGTCGAGGCCGACGCGACCGGCGTCGACGACGACGGCCGCATCACGATCCGGGACCGGACCGGCGCCTCCAGGGGCGTCGCGGTGGGGGACGTCACCCACCTGCGCTATGCATGAGCCCATGACGGACGAGCCTGCCCCCGAGCTCGTCGTCGCCCGGCTCCGGCCACACGCCCGACGACTCGTCCGTCCCGCGGTCTTCGTCGTGCTCGTCGCGGCCGCCGGCGGGTTCGGCTTCGGGGTGTTCCGCGCGGAACTCGCCTGGCTCAACGTCGTCGTCGCGGTCGTGGTCGTCGTGCTCGTCCTGCTCGGCGGCGTCGTGCCGCTGCTGCGGTGGATGTCCCAGCGGTACGTCGTGACCACCCGGCGACTCGTGGTCTCGCACGGTCTCGGCACCCGGACCCGCCGGGAGCTGCTGCACTCGCGCGGGTACGACGTCACCGTGCGGCGACAGGGCGCCCAGGGGCTGTTCCGTTCGGGCGACGTGCTCGTGTTCCCGGGAGACGACCCGGCGCTCGTGCTCGCCGACGTCCCGCACGCGGACCTCGTCGTCGCCGTGCTGCACGACCTGGTCGAGGCGCACGAGGCACGACGTCGGCACCGCGAACCCGACTGGGACGACATCGTCCGCGGGACCGCCCGACACGACCGCTAGTCGCACGCTCCGACTCGGATCTGCGGAGACACTGCGGGGAACCGCGCGTTCTCTTGCGGTTCACCGTCTCGTGGACCGGGCGACGACCCGGTACCGTCGTCCCGTGCGTATCTCTGTCATCGGCTGCGGTTACCTCGGTGCCGTCCACGCCGCCTCCATGGCCAAGCTCGGACACGACGTCGTCGCGGTGGACGTCGACCCGGGGAAGATCGAACGACTCGCGGCGGGCGAAGCACCGTTCTTCGAGCCCGGTCTGCCCGAGATCCTGACCGAGGCCCTCGCCTCCGGTCGGATCCGGTTCACGACCGACATGGCCGAGGTCGCCGGCGCGCGGGTCCACTTCGTCGCCGTCGGCACCCCGCAGGGACCGACCGGCGCCGCCGACCTCAAGTACGTCGACGCCGCCGTCGCCTCGCTCACCGAGCACCTGTCCGCGGGGGACTTCGTCGTCGGCAAGTCGACCGTCCCCGTCGGCACCGCGGCCCGCCTGGCCGCGGACGTCAGCGCGGCCGTCCCCGGTGCCACGCTGGTCTGGAACCCGGAGTTCCTCCGCGAGGGCTTCGCCGTGCAGGACACCATCGCGCCGGACCGCCTGGTCTACGGCGTGCCCGCCGGCCCCGAGGGCGAAGCCGCCGTCGCGGCGCTCGACGAGGTGTACGCCGTCGCGCTCGCCGAGGACACCCCTCGTCTCGTCGTCGACCTGGCCACGGCGGAACTCGTCAAGGTCAGCGCGAACGCGTTCCTCGCGACCAAGATCTCGTTCATCAACGCGATGGCCGAGATCGCCGAGGTCGTCGGCGCCGACGTCACCGCCCTCGCCGACGCCATCGGACACGACGCCCGCATCGGCCGGAAGTTCCTGAACGCCGGCCTCGGCTTCGGCGGCGGCTGCCTACCGAAGGACATCCGCGCGTTCCAGGCCCGCGCCGACGAGCTCGGCGTGGGCGAGTCGCTCGCGTTCCTGGCCGACATCGACGCGATCAACCTCCGCCGCCGGGCGCACGTCGTCGAACTCGCCACGCAGGCCCTGGGCGGCGACGTCACCGGCAAGCGCGTCGCGGTCCTCGGGCTCGCGTTCAAGCCGAACTCCGACGACGTCCGGGACTCGCCGTCGCTCGACATCGCCGCGCGCCTGCGTGGACTCGGTGCCGACGTCGCCGCGTACGACCCGGAGGCCATCGTCACCGCGCGCCGTCTGCACCCCGAGCTGGACTACGTCGAGACCGTGACCGAGGCCGTCACCGGCGCCGACATCGTGCTCGTGCTCACCGAGTGGAAAGAGTTCCGTGAGCTCGACGCCGCCGCTGTCGCCGCAGCCGTCGCCACCCCGGTCGTCATCGACGGCCGCAACTGCCTGGACCGGGACGCCTGGCGCGCCGCGGGCTTCGCCTACCACGGCATGGGACGCTGATCGATGGCGCTGCGAGTCGGGGTCATCGGTGGTGGCCAGCTGGCGCGGATGATGGTGCCCGCCGCGGTGGAGCTCGGCCTCGACATCCGGGTCCTCGCCGAGGGACCGGGCATGTCCGCGGCCATCGCCGCGACCGCCGAGGGTGACTACCACGACGCCGAGACCGTCCTGGCGTTCGCGCAGGACGTCGACGTCGTCACCTTCGACCACGAGCACGTGCCCCAGGACGTCCTCGCCGCGCTGGTCGACGCCGGTGTGGCGGTCCGACCGGGCCCCGCGCCGCTCGCGGTCGCGCAGGACAAGATCACGATGCGTCGTCGGCTGACCGAGCTCGGGCTCCCGGTGCCGGACTGGGCCGCCGTGCACGACGCCGACGAGCTCCGCGCGTTCCTCGCCGAGCACGGCGGACGCGCCGTCGTGAAGACCCCGCGGGGCGGGTACGACGGCAAGGGCGTCCGTGTCGTCACCGACCCCGCCGACGTCGAGGACTGGTTCATCGCGGTGGCCGAGTCCGGCGGGGACCAGGCGCTCCTCGTCGAGGAACTCGTCGCCTTCACCCGAGAGCTCGCGCAGTCCGTCGCCCGACGGCCGTCCGGACAGATCGTCGCCTGGCCGCTCGTCGAGACGATGCAGCGTGACGGGGTGTGCGCCGAGGTGATCGCGCCCGCGCCCGCGAGTGCCGGTCGGATGGCCGACCTGGCCGAGTCGATCGCCGTCCGCGTCGCCGAGGAGCTCGACGTCACCGGGGTCCTGGCGGTGGAGCTCTTCCAGACCGACGACGACCGCATCCTCGTCAACGAACTCGCGATGCGTCCGCACAACACCGGCCACTGGTCGATCGACGGGGCGACCACGAGCCAGTTCGAGCAGCACCTGCGGGCCGTGCTCGACCTGCCGCTCGGCGCGACGGGGACGAACGCTCCCGTCGCGGTCATGGTCAACGTGCTCGGCGGGCCCGGTGACGGTGACCTGGCGGGTCGGTACCCGGCGGCGCTCGCCGCGTTCCCGGAGGCGAAGTACCACTTCTACGGCAAGGCCCCGCGCCCCGGTCGGAAGATCGGCCACGTCACGGTGACCGGAGACGACGTGGACGACGTCGTTTACCGCGCCCGGGCCGCAGCAGCGCACTTCGACGACTGACCCCTGATGGCTGACGGCTGACGCCTGCCACCACATCGGGTGGCACCCGGACTGGCGGTGGTCGTCCTGGGCGCGCCGTGGTGCCATGGGGAGGCTGACCACGCTGACTCCCGGGGGACCCCACATGCGCTCGACCAGGGCACCGCGAACGACCAGGGCGTCCGCCGTCGCGCTCGCCGTCGCCGTCGTGACGGTCGGACTCGTCGCCTCCGGGCTCGTCCTGTCCGGGTCCGACTCGAGCCCCGCAGCCGCTGCCACCCCGACCGAGCTCCGCGCACGCACCGCGGCACAGGTCTACGGCGGTGGACAGTACAACCCGCCGACCAGTGAGGCCGCGAAGGCCGCCGCGGCGCTCCGCACGACCGACCCGGCCGGAGCCGCTGCCGCCTCGACGATCGCCCGCTACCCGGTGGCGACCTGGCTCGGTGAATGGACGCAGGGCACCACCCTGACCGAGACCGTGACCGCCGCCACCGACGGTGCCGCCGCCACCGGCACGACCGCGGTCTTCGTCACCTACGCGATCCCGCAGCGTGACTGCGGCGGCTACTCGGCGGGTGGTTTCGACGAGACTTCCTACGACCGCTGGGTCGACCAGGTCGTGTCACTCGTCGCCGGGAAGCGTGCGGTGGTCGTCGTCGAACCGGACTCGCTCGCGATGCTCAGCAACAGTGCCTGCACCGGGTCGTTGGACCAGCAGCGCTACCGGATCCTCTCGCGCGAGGTCGCGGCCTTCACCGCTGCCGGTGTCCCCGCGTACCTGGACGCGGGGAACTCGAACTGGGTTCCGGCGGCGACGATGGCGGACCGCCTCGTCAAGGCCGGCGTCCAGACCGCCCGCGGGTTCTCCACCAACGTCGCGAACTACTACCCGGTCGCGCAGGAGCAGGCGTACGCACAGCGGGTCTCCGCCCTGACGGGCGGGTCGCACTACGTGATCGACACGTCGCGGAACGGCACCGGGTGGCGGGGGACCTGGTGCAACGCGCCGGGCGCCGGCCTCGGCACGACGCCCCGGGTGGCCACCGACGGCACCGCGCTCGACGCACTGCTCTGGGTGAAGACGCCCGGCGCGAGTGACGGCACCTGCAACGGCGGACCCCGGGCCGGGACGTGGTACTCGGCGTACGCGCAAGCGCTCGTCGCGAACGCCGCACTGGGTACCCCGGTCCCGACGCCGACGCCGACACCGACACCGACACCGACACCGACACCGACGCCGACGCCGACGCCGACCCCGGCGACGCCGACGCCGACCCCGGCGACGCGGCAGCCCGTGGCGCCGCGGGTCGCACTGGACTCGGCGACCACGGCCCCGGCGGGCATCGCGGTCCGGGGCTGGACGGTCGACGCGGACGCGCCCGGCGCGTCGCTCCCCGTGGGCATCACCGTCGACGGTCGGACCGTCGCGACCACCACTGCGGGCCTCGACCGCCCCGACGTCGCACGGGCCACCGGTGCCGGAGCAGCACACGGGTTCCAGACCGTCGTGCCGGGTCCCGCGGGCACGCACCGGGTGTGCGCGGTCGTGTCCGACGTCGCTCCCGGTGTCACGAGCACCCCCGTCCGCGCCGTCCCCACCTCGGTGTGTCGGACCGTGACGGTGGCCGCGAGCGCCCCCGTCGGCCGGCTCGACGCGGTGACGTCCCCTGCGACACGTCGCGTGGCCGTGTCGGGGTGGGCCTTCGACCGGGACGCGGTCAGCACCCCGGTCACCGTCACCGTGCGGATCGACGGTCAGCGCCCGACGGGTGTCGCCGCCTCGGGCTCCCGTCCCGACGTCGACCGCGTGTACACCGCCGGATCGTCGCACGGTTACGCGCGGACGCTGGCCGTCGCGTCAGGTCGGCACACCGTGTGCGTCACGGCGACCGGGCTCGGCCGCGGCGGGGACGCCTCGTTCGGTTGCCGCACCGTGACGGTCCGCTGACGGACCCGTCCGGTCGCCCGGCTCGCCCGGCTCGTGCGGCTGACCCGGCTCGCCCGGCTCGTGCGGCTGGCCCGGCTCGCCCGGCGGGTGACGCCCGCCACCCGCCGCTAGGCTCGGCAGGGTGACCGACAGCGCCGCTCCCGACCCCCTCGTCTCCGTCATCATGGGTTCCGACTCGGACTGGCCGACCATGCGCGCCGCAGCCGACGTGCTCGACGAGCTCGGGATCCCCTACGAGGCGGACGTCGTGTCGGCGCACCGCACCCCGGACAAGATGATGCGCTTCGGTCGTGAGGCCGCCGGTCGCGGCATCCGCGTCGTCATCGCCGGCGCCGGCGGGGCCGCCCACCTGCCCGGCATGGTCGCCTCGGTGACGACCCTGCCCGTCATCGGTGTCCCGGTGCAGCTTGCCCGCCTCGACGGCCTCGACTCACTGCTGTCGATCGTCCAGATGCCCGCGGGCATCCCGGTCGCGACGATGGCCATCAACGGTGCGGCGAACGCCGGGCTCCTCGCAGCGCGCATCATCGGGTCGTCCGAGCCCACGGTCGCGGCCCGGCTCGCCGAGTACGCCACCGAGCTCGAGCAGGCCGTCGAGCGGAAGGCGCAGGCGCTCCGCGACGCCCGCTGACCTGCCCGACGCCCGCGCCCGCGCGAGGTCAGTGGCACCGGTCGACGGTCAGGAGGCTCGGGCCGCGCCCGTCACGCCGTCCACGGTCACCGTGCGGCTGGCCCCACCCGCGGACACCGTCGCGGTCCAGGTCGGCGCGGAACCGCTCCCGCCGAGCTGCAGGCTGGCGAGGGTGCTGCCCGGGACCGCTGCGGTGGCCTTCGCGGCGGCGGCGTCGGCATCCACCCGCAGTCCGGCGGCACGTGCTGCGTTCACGGTCTTCGTCGCGGCGTCGGAGTCCTTCGGGAACGGTCCGGAGGTGACCCGGCCGAGCGTGGCGGACACCACGGACTGCGTCAGTGAGCCGTCGGGCCCGGCGACGACGACGGTCCAGAGGTCGCCCGACCCGGCGAGGGAGACGACCTTCCCACCACCGGCCGCCGCGATGCCCTGCTGGCTCACGGTGCCGAAGTCGACGCTGACCGGGTCGGTGACGCCACCGCCGTTGCCGTTGCCCTGTCCGGAGCCGTCGGCGCCGTCGTCGTTCCCCGGTGCCGGTGCCGACGTCGCGGGCGAAGACGGGTCGGGCGGGTTCGTCGCCGTCGCCGGCGGGGTGGGCGAGGGTGTCCGGGTCGGCTTCGAGGTCGTCGTCGCGGTCGCACTCCGGGTCGGTGCCGGGGTGTCGCCGCCGGAGCACGCGGTCAGGAACAGGGCCGCCCCGACGCCGACGGTGATGGCGGCGGTGAGGGCCGTGGACGGGTGACGACGGGTCATGAGCCGATCCTGGCAGCCGAGGACGGGCCTCCCGGCCAGGGACACGGCGGAGCGGGCGATCGATGCCGAGCCGTGACGCTGCCGGACCGACCAGTACCGATGCCGACCAGTACCGACGCCGACCAGTACCGACGCCGACCAGTACCGACGCCCCGAGTCAGAGGTCGGCGTGCAGCTGCCAGGTCTCGAGGGCGGAGTCCCGCCAGTCGAACATCCGGGCGCGGTCCGGACCGGCGATGGCGAGTTGGCCCGCGAGGTGCGGGTCGTTGACGACCTGGTACATCGCCTGCGCGAGACGCTCGGGGTAGGTGTCCCGGGGGTTCCGTGCGACGCACACACCGGCGTCGGACGCGACCTCGCTGACGGCTTCGTCGTCGGAGTGGATCACCGGGACGCCGAAGCTCATCGCCTCGATCACGGGGAGCCCGAAGCCCTCGGCCAGGCTCGGGAACACGAAGACGGTGGCACGGTCGTACGCCACGGCGAGGTCGGCGTCGTCGACCCGTCCGAGCACCTTCACCCGTGACGGGTCGAGCCCGGCGCGTTCGGCGGTGCCGTGCACGTCCACGTCGCCCCACCCGTCCGGCCCGGAGATGACCAGGGGGACGTCCGCTGGCGCGTCGGGGTGGGCCATCGCGTCGATGAGCGCGGTGAGGCCCTTCCGGGGCTCCAGCGTGCCGACGGCCAGCACGTAGCGGTCGGGCAGGCCCAGGCGCTCGGCGCGGAGGTCGGCGTCGACCGGCACGCGCAGGCGCCCGCTCGGTGCGCCGCCGATGACCCGCAGTCGGTCGTCGAACCGGTGGATCTCGTTGAGCTGTCCGGCGACCGCGTGGGTCGGGACCACGACGGCGTCGGCGTACTTGTAGGCGCGCTTCACCATCGCCTTGTGGAAGTGCACGCCGCGCGGCGTCAGGGTCTCGGGATTCGTCCACGGGACCGTGTCGTGCACCGTGACGACCGTCTGCCGACCCGGTTCCTGCACACGGTCGTGCTTGACCAGCGGTGCGAGCACACTCGGTGCGTGCACCATGCCGTGCGAGGCGCCGTGGGCGAGACCGCCCTGCCACGCGAGGGCCAGTTCACGACGGGGGAGCGCGAGCCGGTCGAGGTCGGCGAGCCCGGGCAGGAGTGTCCGGAGACGCTGCAGTTCGGCGGCCGAGGACGCGGAGACGACCGCTTCGACGTCGCAACCGTCCGGGGCGGTCGCGATGAGCTGCCGGGTCAGTTCCTCCGCGTAACGGCCGATGCCGCCGGGTACCGGTGCGAGCACCTGGTCCACGATCACGCGGAGTGTGGTCATCTGGCAGGGCTCCTCGGTGGTGCGTCCCGGGTCGTCCCGGGGTCGACTGACGAGGCTACCAGTGGCGTTCGGGAGAACCGGGGAGGTCGCTGGTGTCGTCCACAGCAGGCGCGCGCCGACGTCGGCGTTCCCCGAGCACGGCAGCCCCGGCGAACACCAGGTCGACGACCGTCAGGAGAACACGGGAGGTCACGGCGACGCTGACCGCCGCTGACGCGCCGAGCGGCACCCCGGCGGTGAGCAGCGCGGTGAGGACGGCCTCGCGTCCGCCGAGCCCGGCCGGCAGGAAGAAGACCAGGAAGCCGACGAGCCAGGCGAGGGCGTAGGCGCCGACGGTGAGCGTCGTCACGCGGAGGTCGACCTGTCCGAGCGGCACCAGCACCAGGACGATGTGCAGGCCGAACACCACCCACGCCAGCAGCGCCCACCCGAACGCGCGGACGACGGCGCCGGTGCTGATCTCGAGCGTGCCGAGGTCCCGGCGGGTGACCTTCGAGGCCAAACGCAGCCCGAAACGGAGCACGGCCGGGTGCAGGGCCGCGAGGACCACCGGCACGAGGAGCACGACGAACCAGTACCGCGAGAACGCGTCGGGCTGCACGAAGGGGATGGTCACCGCCGCGACCGAGACGCCCGCGCCGCAGCTGATGAGGAGGGTGAGCATGCCCACCGCGACACTGCGCGCCGCGGGGACCCGGTGCTCGCGGCCCAGGTCGGCTTGCGCCACGATCGGCCACACCGAGCCGGGGATGTACTTGCCGATCTGCGACAGGAAGAACACCCGCTGCGCAGCACCCAGGGGGATCCGGTGTCCGGCCCCGGACATCAGCGACCGCCAGGACAGGAACGTGACGTAGGTGGCCGCCCCGCCCGTGACGAACGCGGCGACCAGGGTCAGCGGGTCCTGTCGGCCGAAGGCGTCGACGATGTCCCCGGCGCGCGGGACGAGGAAGGCGACGCACAGCACGAGGGCGACGACCAGGCCGACGACGCGGACGATCGTCTTCGTCCGGGAGCGTCCGGCGGGCTGCTGGGGTTCGGTCATTCTCACCTAGGGTTGATCGGGCGCCGGCTCGGATCCGGCGCGCGCGAGCATCGGAGAGGACGGCCCCACGTGCGGATCTTGGCCTTCGGAACATACCAGGCGGCGGACCACCCTCGAGTGCGTGTGCTCGCCGACGGCTTGCGCGCGCGCGGACACGTGGTCGCCGAGGCGAACGTCCCGCTCGGCCTCTCCACGCGCGAGCGCGTCGCCATGCTCGGCGCCCGCTCCGGAGCCGTGCAGATGGCCGGGCGACTCGTCCGGAGTTGGTCACGGCTCACCGGGAAGGCGGTGCGCGCGCGGGCGGTCGGCCGGCCGGACGCGGTGCTCGTCGGCTACATGGGGCACTTCGACGTCTGGCTCGCACGCCTGCTCTTCCCACGCACGCCGATCGTGCTCGACCACCTGGTGTTCGCCGCGACGACCGCCCAGGACCGTGGGGTCGGCGGCACCGGCCTCAAGCAGCGGCTGCTCCGCGCGATCGACGGCGCGGCGCTGCGGATCGCCGACGTGGTGGTCCTCGACACCGATGAGCACCGCGACCTGGTGCCCGAGCGGTTGCGGGCGAAGGCGGTCGTCGTCCCCGTCGGGGCCACGGCGCAGTGGTACGACGCCGCGCAGGAGCCGTCGCCCTCGGCAGCCACCGACGGGCCCTTGCGTGTGGTGTTCTTCGGGCTCTTCACCCCGCTCCAGGGTGCGGCGACGATCGGCGCCGCGATCGGGGGACTCCGACCGGAGGACCCCGTCCGCGTCACGATGATCGGCTCCGGCCAGGACCTCGAGGCGGCGCAGGCCGCTGCTGCGGGGGGCGCCCCCACCGAGTGGATCCCGTGGGTCGCGTCCGAGGAGCTGCCGGCCCTCGTCGCCGGGCACGACGTCGGCATCGGCATCCTCGGCACGACACCGAAGGCACGAAAGGTCGTGCCGAACAAGGTCTACCAGTGCGCGGCCGCCGGCCTCGCGGTCGTGACGAGCGACACCGCGCCGCAGCGCCGGGCGTTCGGGGACGCGGTGATCGGCGTCCCGCCGGGCGACGCCGGCGCCCTCGCCGCCACGCTCCGTGCCCTGGCGGAGGACCGGGCGTTCCTCGCCGAACGCCGCTCCGCTGCTGCTGCGGCTGCCGAGCGGTTCCGGCCGGCGGCAGCCGTCGGACCGCTCGACGAGCGGCTGGCTGCGATCGTCCGCTGACGGAGCGCGCCGGACCGACGACGGACGGGAGGCGCGGTGCCAGCTGGCACCGCGCCTCCCGTCCGTCGTCGCCCCGTCAGGACGAGTCAGCGGCGCAGGGCCCCCGCCTCGACCGCCGCGTGGAGCGCTTCGCGCCAGTCACGCATCGGGGCGAGACCGGCTCGGGACCACGCGTCGTGCCCGAGCACGCTGTACGCCGGGCGCGGTGCGGGACGGACGAAGGACGCGCTGTCGGTGGGGAGCACGCGCTCGGGGTCCAGTCCGTTCTCGGCGAAGATCGCGCGCGTGAAGTCGTACCAGGAGCCCTGGCCCGAGTTCGTGCCGTGGTAGATGCCAGCCGGAGCGTCCCGGTCGACGAGCTCGACGATGCGGGCGGCCAGGTCACCGGTCCAGGTCGGCTGCCCGACCTGGTCGGTGACCACCGAGACCGTGTCGTGCGAGGCCGCGAGCCGGAGCATGGTCGCGGCGAAGTTCGGGCCGTGCTCGCCGTAGATCCACGCGGTCCGCACGATGTACGACGAATCCGGCGCGACCTGTCGGACGGCCGCCTCGCCCACCGCCTTGGTCCGCCCGTACGCGTTCAGCGGATCAGTGGGTGCGTCCTCGGCGTAGGGCGCGGTGCCGTTGCCGTCGAACACGTAGTCCGTCGAGATCGTCACGAGCTTCGCGCCGTGGCGTACCGCTGCCTCGGCGAGGAGCCGCGGGCCGGTGGCGTTCACCGCGGCGGCCTCGTCCTCGTGCGATTCGGCGTCGTCCACCTTCGTGTACGCCGCCGAGTTGATCACGACGTCGTGGCCGGCGACGGCCGCGTCCACCGCGTCCGGGTCGGTGATGTCCAGGTCGGCGCGGCCGAGCGCGGTCACGTCACGACCCTGCAGTGCGAGCTGGAGGTCGCGGCCGAGCATGCCGGCGGCGCCGGTGATGAGGGTGCGCGTCATCGTCGTCGCCGGGCTCAGCTGAGCGCCGCGCGCTCCTTGAGGGGCTCCCACCAGGCGCGGTTGTCGCGGTACCACTGCACGACGTCGGCCAGGCCCTGCTCGAACGGCACCTGCGGCTCGTAGCCGAGCTCGGCCTGGATCTTCGAGATGTCGACCGAGTAGCGCAGGTCGTGGCCGAGACGGTCCTGGACGCGGTCGACGTACGACCAGTCCTTGCCGGTCGCGTCGAGGAGCAGCTGGGTGAGCTCCTTGTTCGTGAGCTCGGTGCCGCCACCGATGTTGTAGATCTCGCCCGCGCGGCCCTTCGTCAGGACCATCGCGATGCCGCGGGTGTGGTCGTCGACGTGCAGCCAGTCGCGGATGTTGTCGCCCTCGCCGTAGAGCGGCACGTGCCGGTCGTCGATGAGGTTCGTGACGAAGAGCGGGATGACCTTCTCGGGGAAGTGGTACGGCCCGTAGTTGTTGGAGCAGCGCGTGATCGAGAGGTTCAGCCCGTGCGTGCGGTGGTAGCTGCGCGCGAGCAGGTCGCTGCCGGCCTTCGACGCCGAGTACGGCGAGTTCGGCTCGAGCGGGCGCCCTTCGTCCCACGAGCCCTCGCTGATCGACCCGTAGACCTCGTCGGTCGAGACGTGCACGAAACGCTCGGTGCCGTGGCGGAGTGCGGCGTCGAGCAGACGCTGGGTGCCGACGACGTTCGTCTCGACGAAGATGCCGGAGTCGCGGACCGAACGGTCGACGTGGGACTCGGCGGCGAAGTGCACGATGGCGTCGATGCCCGGGACGACCTCGTCGAGCTTGGCGGCGTCGGTGATGTCGCCCTGCACGAAGGTGTACCGCGGCGAGTCCGCCACCGACGCGAGGTTCTCGAGGTTGCCCGAGTAGGTGAGCGCGTCGTACACGACGACGTCGGCACCTTCGAGGCCGGGGTAGGCGTCCTGCAGCGTACGGCGGACGAAGTTCGAGCCGATGAAGCCGGCCCCTCCGGTGACGAGGATCTTCACGCGTTGTTCCTTCAGTGATCGGTGAGCGGTCGGTCGGCGGTGAGTCTACCGGGCGCCGTTGTCGTGGTCGGGGTCGTGGTCGGGTTGGTCGGCGCCGGGCACGTCCTGCGGGCCGGTGCCGACGGGGCGGGCAGCATCGGCGTCGTCCGCTCCGACCGCGGAGGCGGTCGACGCGCGCTGCGGTCCCCGTCGCCCGACCGCACCCCAGGCCAGCACGAGCGTCACGAGGCCGACCAGCGCGGTGGCGACGACGAGGGCCGCGAGCGGACGGACGCCGTACGGCAGCGAGCCGAAGAGCGTCTGACGTCCCGCGACCGAGATGCGGAAGACGAGCTCCTCGTAGGACCCCGAGTAGAGCAGCCCCAGCGCGGCGACCGCGACCAGCGGCGCCACGACGATCGCGGCGCGTGCCAGGCGGACCCGGACCACGTCGCGCTCGACGAGGGCACGCCACGCGCAGGCCTGGGCAACGAGCAACGCGGCCAGCGCCGGGAAGAGGAACCGGCCCTGGTTGACGGTGACGCCGAGGTGGCTGGCGTACGTGGCCCAGTCGCGGGCGAGCACGACGACGAGGGCCGTCACGGGGAAGGCCGCGGCGACCAGCACGGTGCGGCGGTCCACGGTGCGGCGGCTGAGCCCCCAGACCAGCGCCGCCAGGGCGATCACGGTGAAGGAGTCGACGAGCACGGCCGACAGCGGCCACTCGTACCGGCCGAGGAGGCCCCAGAACGAGTTGGACATGCCGTTCCAGAACGCGCCCGCGAACTGCGTCGGGGCGGGCGACTCGTGCGCGGGCCACGACCTCGACACGGCGGGGAACGGATCGGGCTGCGACGTGCCGGTCTGCACGGCCAGCGCGACGTACCACCACGCGGTGGTGACGGCAGGGACCGCGAGCACGACGAGCGCACGCAGCAGGCGGCCGAGTGGCCCGGACCCGTTCCGCGCCACGACCACGGCCAGGAGCGCGAACGGGACGGCGATCGCGCCGCCGGCCATCACCGCGGTCCCCACGGCCAGTGCGCCGCCGAGGGCGAGGACCGTCCACCAGGAGCGGTCCCCGGTGAGCACACGCACCGCGAGCCACGTGGCGAGCACGCCGGCGGTGATCACGGGCACCCACACCGACACCGACGAGCCGAGCTGCGCGACCTGTGGGACGGCCAGGAGGGTCGCGGCCGCGGCCACGGCGGTCCGGGGCGAACCGGTCGCCCGACGGACGCTCGCCCAGACGAGCGCCGGGACGGGGAGCATGACCGCGACGTCGACCAGGCGCATGCCGAGCACGACGATGTCCCAGCGGCGGCCGGCGAAGTCGAGCAGGTGGGCGACCACCGCCTGCACCAGGAACCAGGTCGGCGGGTGCTGCGACATCGGGTTGACGAGCGGGTTCTCCGAGCCGTCACCGACGATCGTCGCGAAGTCCGGACGGTCCGTGGCGGCGGGCAGGTGCACCGGGACGTTCTGGGCGAGCAGGCCCTGCAGGTAGTGCAGGTCACCGGCCGGCGGCCAGCCCTGCCCCATCGCGAGGTGGATCACCGCGTCGACGTTCGCGAGCTCGTCCGGGCCGTGGAGCGACGGGTTGACGTACGCCCAGAGGGCGAGGACGAGCCCGAAGACGACGGTCAGGCCGATGACCGTGGTGGCCTCGCGACGGCCCACGGGCGGTCGGTCGTGTCGACGATCGACGGCGGGGCGGGCGGCCACCGCGCGGGTCCGCGTTCGCGTGGTGCTCATGCGGTCGTCCCTCCACGGTGGACGGTCTCGGTCTCGGTCTCGGTTCCGGTCTCGGTCCCGGCGCCTGCGGTACCGAGCGGGTCGGTCCAGGACGGGTCGTCGACGGACGGCCGCAGCGTGGCGGCGACCACCACCGCGGCGGCGAGCACCACGGCCGCGACGAGCCACCCGACCACCATCGCGGGGACCGGCACCGGGGACGACGTGGCGAGCACGTCGAGTCCGGATGGCGTCACCCGGATCCGAGAGTGCTCGGCGATGCTGCCGTAGGTGAACAGCAGGCCGTAGACCGCCAACGCGGCGGACAGGGCCGAGACGACGACGGCGAACCGGCGACGGCCGCGGTCGGTCTGGACAGCACGGCGCCAGGCGATCGCGCTGAGGGTGATGAACGCGAGCAGCGCGGGGAAGTAGTACCGGCCCTGGGTCGCGCCGATGAACGTGGTGGCGCGGTAGCTTCCCCAGGCGTTCGCGGTCTGCAGCACGAAGATCGTCGCCGGCAGCACGGCGAGCGTGATCGCGACGCGGAGCCCCGGCGCGCGTCGGAAGCCCCAGACGAGCAGGGCACCGAGACCCAGGACCGTCGCGGTCTCGAAGACCACGGGGGAGAGGATCCACTGCGCCCGTCCGCCGAAGCTGCCCCAGAACGTCCGGGCGATCGTCGACCACGACACGTCGGCGAAGGCGGCCGGGTCGGGGCCGGTCCCGGTCGGGAAGGGCTTCGGCGGGCGGATGGCCGAGAAGCCGCTGGGCTGCAGCGTGTGGAAGACGAGGAGGTTGCGCACCCACCACCACGCGCCGACGGCGGCGGCGAGGGCGAGGACCCAGAGCGCCCGGACGGCGCGCGGCAGGACCCCGGCTCGACGCATCGGCGCGACGAGCACGGCGACCGCCACGAACGGGATCAGCGGGAGCGCGGTGCCCTTCCAGACGATCGCGACGCCGAGGGACAGGGCGAGGGCGAGCGCGGTGCGGACCCGGTCGTCGCCGGTCATCACCCGGACGGCCAGCCACACGGTGGTCGCCGCGAAGAGCACGACGGGCGCGTCGTTCGACGCCGAGGCACCGATCGAGGCGAGTTCGGGGACGGCGAGGACGGCGAACGCCCCGACCAGCGCGGCACGGGGCGACCGGGTCACCCGCCGGACGGTGGCCCAGGCGAGTGCCGGCAGCGGCAGGACGAACAGGGCACCGAGGAGCCGGACCGCGAGCAGCGCGACGTGCGGCCGGAGCGACTCGAAGTCGACCAGGTGGAGCACACCCGCTGCGACGAGGTAGTAGGTCGGCGGGTGCTGGGTCATCTGGTCGACGGTGTCCGACGACGAAGCCCCGGTCGAGCGCAGGAGCTCACCCATGGTCGGGGCGCTGTCGGGTCGGGGGCCGCTCGCCTGTTGGACCGCGTCGAGCACGCGGAGGTCGCCCGGGTCGGGCCAGCCGTCGCCGATCGCGACGTGCACGGCCGCGTCGAAGTGCGCACGCTCGTCGGGCGCCTGGAAGGTCGGGACGAGAGCCGCCCAGAGCACGAGCAGCAAGCCGAACGTCGCCGTCACCGCGGCGACGACGACCCACTCGCGACGTCGCACCGGAGGGGCGGGGTCAGTCACCGTACCGGGCGAGCTTCTGCAGGTCGAGCTGTTCCTCGGCGAGGGTCCGGTTCAGCCGCGTCAGGTCCGCGACGACGCCGATCGTCATCGCGAGCACCGCCGTGATGACGAGGACCAGCCCGAGCAGGAGCGACTGCAGGTGGTCGCCTCCCGAGTCCGTGTAGAGCAGCACCAGGTACCGGATGAACGGGATGAGCCCGCAGACGGCGAGCACGGCGCTGACCGAGGCGAACAGGGCCATCGGTCGGTACATCAGGTAGACGCGGGCGATCGCGGACCCGGACTCGAACATGTGCTGCCAGATGTTGCTGAACAGCCGCGACTCACGTGTCTTGGCGTTCGTCGTGATCGGCACGCTGGCGATCGCGATGCGCTTGTAGCCGGCCTGCACGATCGTCTCCATGCAGTAGCTGAACCGCGTGACGATGTTGAGCCGGATGAGCGAGTACTTCGAGTAGGCGCGGAACCCGCTCGCGGCATCGGGCAGGTCGAGGCCGGCTGCGCGGCTGGCGACCCAGGAGCCGAAGCGCTGCATGAGCTTCTTGAAGCCGGAGAAGTGCTCGATGGTTCGCGTCTGCCGGTCGCCGATGACGATCTCGGCACGCTTCTCGAGGATCGGCAGGACCAGGTCCGCGATCTGCGCCTGCGGGTACTGGTTGTCGCCGTCGGTGTTCACGACGATGTCCGCACCGTGCAGCAGCGCGTAGTCGACGCCGTCGCGGAACGAGCGCGCCAGGCCCATGTTCTGGGCGTGACGGACGAAGTGGGTCACGCCGTGGGCCTTCGCGACCTCGACGGTGCGGTCGGTCGAACCGTCGTCGATCACGAGGATCTCGATCTCGTCGATGCCGGGGATCGACCGGGGGATCGTCTCGAGGACTGCGGGGAGCGTCTGCTCCTCGTTGAGGCACGGGATCTGGATGAAGAGCTTCACTGCGTTCGGGCGTCTCGATCTGGTCGTTGGGCGCGCATGCTCGAGGTGATGGCGCGCGGGAGCGTTTCAGGCCGCGTTCACCATACGTGATGTCGTCCACCCACCGGAGGAGGGCACCGGTGTGCCCGCGCTCGCGAGTCCGTTCGAGGCGCCTTGTGGGAGGATCGCTCATCGTGCGCCGCCCGACCATGACCCTCCACTCCGGCATCGTCCTCGCAGCGGCCCTCTTCGCCGTCTTCGCCGCGATCGCGATCGGGTTCAGTGCCCCGCCGTTCAACTCGGGGGACGAGGCAGCGCACTTCGACTACGCGGTCTCCGTGTGGCACGGCCACCTGCCCGTGTTCCAGGACGGTCTCACCATCGACGCGCCGTTCGGGATCATCCCGCCGGTGCAGTGGGTCTCCCAGCACCCGCCGCTCTTCTACGCGATCCTCGCCCCGGTCGTCGGGCCGCTCTGGGACAGCGGCCAGCAGTACCACGCTGTGCTCGCAGGGCGTGTCGCGAACGCCGTGCTCGCCGGGCTGACCGTGCTCGCCGCCGGGTGGGCCGCACGCCGGGTGCTGCCGACCCGGCCCGGTGCCGCGAGCGTCGCCGCCGTCGTCGTCTCCCTGACGTCCATGTTCCTGCTGGTCGGTGGCGCCGTCTACAACGACCTGCCGAACGTCGCCTTCGGCGCGCTCGCCATCGGAGTCGCGGCCACGGCCCTCCGTCGCGGCCTCTCGACCCGCCTGGTCGTCCTCGCGGCCGTGGTGACCGCCGCCGGCATGCTCACCCGACTCACCTTCGCGGTGTTCGTCGTCGCCGTCCTCGTGGCCGTCGTCTGCGCCAGGGGTCGCGGCTGGTGGAACGGCCTGGTCGGCAAGCTCGTCGCGGTCGTCGTCGTCACCGCCGCTCCGGCCCTCGCCGCCGGGTGGTTCTTCCTCCGGAACGAGCGTCTGACCGGGAACATCGCGGGCAGCCAGCCGGAGTGGGCTGCGGCACACCTCCACCGCCGACAGCACGGCTTCGTCGAGACGGTGGCGGACCCGGGCTTCTGGACCGGCGTCTTCTCGGTCTTCCGCGGGCACTTCACGCTGGACGTGACATGGCCGTGGGTGCTCCTGGTCGGACCGCTCCTGCTCGCGGTCGTCGTCGCGGTGGTCCCGGCGCTCCGCCGGAACGGCCACGTCCGACCGAGGGCGCCCCGCCGGACGACCACCGACCGGACGACCACCGACCCGACGACCGCCACTGGACGCCGCCGGCGCCAGGACGCCACCGACCGGGTCGCCGACGTGCTCGTCGCCCTCATGCTCGTCGCGGTCGTCGTGCTCATCGTCTTCCTCCAGATCCGCTTCACCATGCAGGGCGGCGCAGCCCAGGCGCGGTACGGCCTGCCGGTCGTCCCGGTCCTCGCCGTCGTCATGGCGATCGGTCTCTCCGGGTTCGGCCGGGTGCTCTCGCCGTTGCTCGTCACGGTGTGGGTCGCCGCCGCCGGGTACGACTGGTTCACCATCGTCGACCTCACGGGCCCGGCGTTCCACGAGCCGGTGACGCTGACGGTCAGCCGGGTCGCCGTCGTGCTCGCGGTCGTGGCGCTCGCCGCGGTGCTCACGCTGGTCTGGACCGCGTCGCTCCGGCGCTCGGTGGTCGCCCCGGAGCCGCCCACGGCCGACGTCGCGGCCGTCACCGCGTGACAGGATGACGGCGTGACGTCCTTGCGCTCCCGGGTCGCCCGGTTCCTCACCCGACGCCCCGACCAGGACGTCGCACCGGCCTCCGGCCCGACGCCGGAACCGCCACTCGTCGGCTTCGTCGTGCACGGAGCCGGTGGTGTCCACCCCGCGTCCGCGCACATCCGCGTGACCGGCCGCATGTCGGCACTCGCCGCCTCCGGTGCAGCGCGCGTCGCGCAGGTCGAACCGGTCCGCTGGGCGGACGGCACGGACACCGCGCACCTCGACGTGCTGCTCGTCCAGCGCGACGCCTTCCCGCTCGCCTCGCTCGACGCCGCGATCGAGCGCGCTCGACGCGAGGGCACCCGGATCGTCGCCGAGGTGGACGACGACTTCTTCAGCCGGGAGGCCCGTGCCCGGCTCGTCCGCGCCGAGTACGACCCCGAGCGGCTCGCGTCCGTCGAGCGCGTGGTCGCGGCCGCCGACGCGGTGGTCACGTCGACCGAGCCGTTGCGCGCCGTGCTCGCCGCAGCGGGCACCACGGCTGTCGTGGTGCCGAACGCCGTCCAGCCCGGGCTGTGGGGCACCGGGCCGTCGCGTCCCGACCCCGTCGGCCCGCGCCGGGTCCTCTACATGGGGTCCGCCACGCACGGCGACGACCTCGCCCTGCTGCGGCCCGTGTTCGACGGGCTGGTCGACGACGACAGTCGCGTGGTCCGACTGGAGGTCGTCGGCGTGACCGACACCGACGCGGACTGGTTCGACCGGCTGGACCTGCCCGACGGTGCGACCCACTACCCCGAGTTCGTGGCGTTCCTGCGGGCGAACGCGCACCGCTGGTCCGCCGGTGTCGCGCCGCTCACCGACGACCCGTTCAACGACGCCAAGAGCGACCTCAAGTTCCTCGAGGTCAGCATGCTCGGCCTGCCGTTCGTCGCCTCGGACCGACCGTCGTACGCCGGCATCGACGAGCACGGCGGACTGCTCGCCGAGAACGACCCGGCCGCGTGGCAGCACGCGCTGCGCACAGCGTTCCGAGAGGCCGACGAGCGGGTGCAGCGCGCCCAGGCGTACGTCCGCGCAGAGCGACTGGTGACCGGCGACGGCGACTGGCGAGCAGCCCTCGGCCTCTGAGTGCGGGCCTCTTGCTAGGCTGCCCCGGTGCAGATCCGAGAACTGAAGATCCAAGGCGCGTGGGAGTTCACACCCGTCCAGCACGGTGACGCCCGGGGCGCGTTCCTCGAGGCCTACCGTGCGGACGTGCTCGAGGAGACCGTCGGCCACCCGCTCGACCTCCGTCAGGTGAACATGTCGATCTCGTCGCGCGGAGTCGCGCGGGGGATCCACTACGCCCTCGTCGCACCGAGCCAGGCGAAGTACGTCACGGCCGTCCGCGGTGCCTTCATCGACTACATCATCGACATCCGCGTCGGGTCGCCGACGTTCGGCCAGTGGGACTCCGTCCGCATCGACGACGTCGACCGCCGCGCCGTGTACCTGTCCGAGGGCCTCGGCCACGCCATCGTCGCGCTCGAGGACGCCTCGACGGTGAACTACCTGGTCAGCGCGCACTACGACCCCGAGCGCGAGAAGGGGATCAGCATCCTCGACCCGACCGTCGCGCTCGAGCTCCCCGACGGCATCGGCGAGCCGGTCCTGTCCGAGAAGGACACCAGCGCGCCGACCCTCGAGCAGGCCGCCGAGCAGGGGCTGCTGCCGACGTACGAGGAGTGCCTCGCCTACACCGAGTCCCTCCGCACCACGAAGAAGTAAGGACGCATCCCCATGAAGGGCATCATCCTGGCCGGCGGTTCCGGCACACGCCTCTGGCCGATCACCAAGGGCATCAGCAAGCAGCTCATGCCGATCTACGACAAGCCGATGGTGTACTACCCCCTGTCGACGCTGATGATGTCCGGCATCCGCGAGGTGCTGATCATCACGACCCCCGAGTACAACGACCAGTTCAAGGCGCTGCTCGGTGACGGCTCGACGCTCGGCATGGACATCCAGTACGCGGTGCAGCCGTCCCCGGACGGGCTCGCCCAGGCGTTCGTCATCGGTGAGGACTTCATCGGCGACGACAGCGTCGCCCTGGTGCTCGGCGACAACATCTTCCACGGCACCGGACTCGGCACGAACCTCCGCAAGAACACCGAGGTGCAGGGCGCGACGATCTTCGCGTACCACGTGGCGGACCCGAAGGCGTACGGCGTGGTGGAGTTCGACGACGACTTCACCGCGGTCTCCATCGAGGAGAAGCCTGCCGAGCCGAAGTCGAACTACGCCGTCCCCGGTCTGTACTTCTACGACAACAAGGTCATCGAGATCGCGAAGACGATCGAGCCGAGTGCCCGTGGTGAGCTCGAGATCTCGACCGTCAACGAGCGCTACCTGGAGGCCGGGGAACTCGGCGTGCAGGTCCTGGACCGCGGCACCGCGTGGCTCGACACCGGCACGTTCGAGTCGATGATGCAGGCGTCCGAGTACGTCAAGGTCATCGAGGACCGTCAGGGCTTCAAGATCGGCTGCATCGAGGAGATCGCCTGGCGGAACGGCTGGATCGACGACGCCCGGCTCGCCGACCTCGCCGCGCCGCTCGTCAAGGGCGGCTACGGCGTCTACCTGCAGAACCTGCTGCGCGGCTGACGGTGACCCGGTCCGGGTTGCGTCGGCTCCTCGGTCGTCCGGTCGGAGTCGACGCGCCGCTGCCGACGGACGCACCGACCCCGTCGGCTCCGGAGGCGGACGGTCCGGCCGAGCCGCGCCTCCCGGTCGACACCTCGCTGGTCACCGAGCCGCCACGGCCCGGTGACCACGGGGTCGACGTCGTGGTCACCGTCGCAGAGACGGCGTTCCGCGACGGTGCACACCGGGCGGTCGTCCGGGCCGCCCGGGACGCCGGTGCCGCGACCGTCGTCGTCAGCGTGTACGACGTCCACGCGGGCCCGACGAGCGTGTACCCAGCCGTCGTCGCCGGGGAGGACCACGTCGTCGCCCGTGCGACCGTCGCCGCCACCTGGGGTGGTGCCGTGGCCGCGGCCCGGCCACTCCTCACGAGCGCCCGGGTGGTCGTGCAGGACGCGTCGGTCACGATGCCCCTCGAGGCCTACGCGACACTGACGGCAGCACTCGACCGCGCGCCGGTGGCCGTGGGTGTGGTCCGGACCGGTGACGACCTCGTCGCCAGCGCCGGAGCGGTCCTGGTCCGGGGCACGGCACCGGTGGCCGCCCTGCTCCGCGGGCACCCGGCCGAGGACGCCGACCTGCTCGACGGTGCCGAGGTCTTCGCGGCCGACGAACCGTGCTTCGCGGTGCGCACCGCGGACCTGGCGCTGCCGGTCCGCACGGTCGACACCCGGACCGCCGTCGCACGACTCACGCGCGACAGTGCGGACGCCGGCAGCGGCCCGTGCCTGGTCGTCGCACTCGGCCGTGTGTACCGCACACGCGTCCTCCGCGAGCGTCGGTACGACACCGACGCCGCCACGGCCCTCGCCCACTGGTGGACGCGGGTGGACGGCACCGCGATCACCGCGCTGGAACGCGCCGGACTCGTCCCGGGCCTCCCGGCCGCCGACCCCGCGGGAGCCCCGGTCGCCCTCCGCGAACCGGTCGTCCGTGCCGAGCGGGGTGCGGAGCGGGTCACGCTGCGGGACCGAGGAGAACGGTTGCGCTGGTCGATCCGGATCGCCGCCCACCCCGGCCCCGGCGGGGATGACTGGGGCGACACGTTCTTCGCCCGTGACCTGGCGACGGCGCTCCGGTCGCTCGGGCAGGAGGTCGTCGTCGACCACCGCGAGTCGCACGTCCGCCCGCTGTCCGAGCACCTGGACGACGTCGCCCTGACGCTCCGCGGACTCGACGACACCCCCGTACACCCGTCGGCGATGAACGTGCTCTGGGTCATCTCGCACCCCGACCTCGTCACGGCGGACGAACTGGCCCGCTACGACCTGCGGTTCGCCGCCGGGCCGGTGTGGGCGGCCCGCGTGGCGGCGGACACGGGTCTCGACGTCGCCCCGCTCCTGCAGGCCACGGACCCCGCCCGCTTCCACCCGGGGCCAGGGGCGCCCGAGTACGCCGGGCTCGACACCGCGTTCGTCGGCAAGACCCGGCAGGTCTTCCGGCCGGTCGTGCGGGACGCCGTCGCCGCCGGCCTCGACCTCGCCGTCTGGGGCGAGGGGTGGGAGGGCCTGCTGCCGGACGGCGTGCACCGCGGGGTGTTCGTCGCGAACGAGGCACTGCCGTCGCTCTACCGCAGCGCTCGCGTGGTGCTCAACGACCACTGGGACGACATGGCCCGCGACGGGTTCGTGTCCAACCGGCTGTTCGACGCAGCGGCCACGGGGGCCCTCGTCCTCACCGATCCGGTGCCGGGCGTGGACGAGCTGTTCCACGGTGCCGTGCGGACGTACCGTGACGCAGACGAGCTCCGCGAGTTGGTCCACCAGGGGGAGACCTCGTCGGCTGCGGAACGTGCCGAGCGGGGCACCCGCGTCGGTGCCGAGCACTCCTTCGTCCGGCGGGCCGAGGTGCTGCTCGACGCGGTGCGACGGCAGCGGGCGGGCGGCTAGCTCCGATGCCGAGCGCCCCGGCGCCTGCCGGCCTGCTGGCTAGCCCCGGCGGAGCCGTCGGGCCACGTCACCCGCGCGGTCCGCGATCCGCACGACACGGCGTGCGCGCATCGCCGCGAGTTCCGCATCTCGTGCCCTGACCTCGCGGAGCGCCGCCTGCGCACGGTCGCGCTCGAACTGCACGGTGGCACGGAGCGTGTCCGCGGTCGCCTCGCCGGCCCGGACGCTGTCCTCGAGGGACTCGATCCTCCGGTCACGGGTGACGATCGCGTGACCGACCTGCTGCAGCCGACGGAGTCGGTCCTCGGGGACGACCGGGTCGGGGGTCCCGTCCAGGCTGGTCGACCCGGCGCGACGGAGCACCTCCGCGATGCCGTCGTCCCGCGTGAAAGGACCCGCGGCCGCTTCGTCGTCGGTGACGAAGCGGAGCGCGAACGTCGACTCGAGCACACCCTCCCGCAGACGGCGGAGGTCCCGCATGCCGTGGTGACGCGGGCTCGGGGTGAGGTCGGGGTTCGCCTCGTAGGCGCGCCCGCTGACGTCGACGCGGTGCTCGTACTGGGTCCAGGACCGCCAGGGCAGGTGCAGGACCTCGAGCTCGAGTCCGGCGGGCACCGGGGCGCCGTTCGCGACGCTGACCTGGTGGTTGCCCTGCACGACCGTCACGTCGGGGTCACCGACGTGCACGGCGTTGGTGCTCGGCGGGCCGATCAGCCCGATCGCCTGGAGTTCCGTGACCGATCGGTCGTCACGCCAGTGCAGGCGCTCGATGCCACCACCGGACTCGGCGAGCATCCCGGTCATGTTGACGACCGGGACGGTGAACGCGCCGACCACCGGGTCCAGGCGCTCGAACACCTCACCCACCGTCAGGGAGCGGTCGACCGGCAGGATGAACTCGTCGGCGTCGGCGTTGACGACCCAGTCGGCGTGGTGGCTGCGCGCGGCGTCGCGGGCCATCCCGGTGACGACGGTGCCCTGCTGCTTCCGGTGCACCGGGTCGTGGCGCAGGTCGACCGTGACGTCCGTCCGTGCGGCGAAGGCGGTGAGGAGGTCGGTGGTCCCGTCGACCGACCCGTTGTCGGTGATGACGAAGACGTCGAACCCCTGGGCCACGTGGTGGTCGAGCCAGGCGGGGATGACGTCCGCTTCGTCGCGGACCATCAGGGTGACGGCGAGGGTCATGGGAAGGCTTTCCGGGTTCGGGTTCAGGGCGCCGGGGGAGGCGGTCGGATCGGCCGACGATACCGTGTCAGCGGGTGTTCGTGGCGTGGGCGCGCACGGCCAGGGCAGCCCGCAGCACGACTCGGAGCGGCCACAGCCACCACGCCGGGTACTTCCGTGCCAGGAACCGGTACGCGCTCTCGTGGTGGGCACGGCGCATCCGCTCCGAGGACCCCTGCGTCGCGGTGCCGCCGATGTGGGTGGCGGTCGCTGCGGGTTCGTAGACGTTCCGGAGGCCCAGACGTCCGATGCGCCAGCCGAGGTCGACGTCCTCGAAGTACATGAAGTACCCCTCGTCGAAGCCGCCGAGTCGGTCGAGGACGTCGCGCCGCACCAGGACACACGCCCCGGACAGCCAGCCGGCGTCACGACGGCCGTCGTGTTCGCCGTCCTGGCGGTACCGCCGGGTCCAGGGGTTGCCGGGCCAGACGTTCGCGAAGACCGCGTGCCCGAGGCCGGTCCGGAGGGACGGGACGAGCCGGGCGGACGGGTACACCTCGCCGGTGGGTTCGAGCAGCCGCGGACCGGCCGCGCCGATGCCCGGGTCGGCCTCCGCGGTCGCGAGGAGCCGGTCGAGTGCCCCCGGCTCGAGGACGACGTCCGGGTTGGACACGAGGACCCAGCGGATCTCCGGGCCGAGCGTGGCGACCGCGCGGTTCACCGCGCCGCCGTACCCACGGTTCTCACCGACTGCCAGGAACCGGGCACCCGCGGCCTCGGTCACGGCGCGGAGCGCGTCCGCGTCGGTCGAGTCGTTGTCGGCCACGACCACCGGGACGGCTCCGGCGCTCGCTGCCGGCACGGAGGCGAGGAACGCCGGAAGGACGTCGCCGGAGTTGTACGAGACGGTGACGATGGCGGCACGCGGACCGGACCCAGCGGGAGTGGCGTCGGGTGTGGCGTCGCCGACGGTGCCGTCAGCGGCGGCGGTCACCGGTACACCCCGAGGTGTGCCCGCGCGCAGGCAGCCCACGAGAAGCCGTCGGCCCGCTGACGTGCGCGGGCGACGCGGTCGGCGCGGTCGGCCTGGTCACCGTCGAGCAGAGCGGCCAGCGCAGCGCGGATGGGCTCGGCGTCGGGCTCGGTGTACGTGACGGTGTCGCCGCCGACCTCCGGGATCGCCAGGCGGTCGGTGGTCAGGACGTCGGCGCCGGAGGCCATCGCCTCGAGCACCGGCAGGCCGAAGCCCTCGGCGATGCTCGGGTAGGCCACGATGCGCGACCCGCCGAGCAGCGCCCGCAACTCGTCGACGGGCAGGTACCCGAGGTAGCGCAGCGGGGCTCCCGGACGGTCACCCGCCGCCGTCAGCTCGCGTTCGGCGGCCTCGTCCCAGCCGAGCCCGCCGGCGACGAGCAACGCGGGGACGTCCGGCCGCTCGGCGCCGAGTGCCCGGTGCGCCGCGATGAGGTCCGGCACGCGCTTGCGCGGTTCGACGGTGCCGAGGAAGGCGATCCACTCGGCGTCCGCCGCGAGCTCGTGCGCCGCCCGGAACGCGGCGAGGTCGGCGTCCGTCGGCGGGTGGAACAGCGCACGGTCGACACCGAGGTGCGCGACGACGGTCGTGCGACGCGGCCGGCCGGCGATCCCGTCCAGTTCGCTGACGGTCGCGGCGCTCGGCGCGACGGTCGCGCGGGCGAAGCGCCGTGCCAGACGCGTCCACGCGCGGAAGAACCGCACCTTGAGCGCCGAGTGCGCGGCGGGGTCGCTGAAGAAGGTCGCGTCGTGCAGGGTGACGACGGTCCGGGAGGCCCGGATCACCGGGAACGTGTAGTGCGGGCTGTGCAGGACGGCGGCCCCCACACGCCGGGCGAGGGCGACCAGGCCGGTCTGCTCCCACACGAGGCGCAGCGGTCGGGAGGCCGTCCAGCTCGGAGCCGCGTGGTACCGGTGACCCGGGGCGAGCCCACGGAGCCATGCGACGTCGTCCGGCTTCGCCACGACGTCGACGTGCTCGTCGAGTTCGTCGAGCCCGGCGAGGAGCCCGGAGATGTACCGTGCCACGCCGCCTCGGTTCGGCGGGACCGACGTGGCGTCGACCAGCACCGGGAGTACGCCCAACGTCAGCCCTTGACCTGGCGCTCGGTGGTCTTCGTCCAGGCGATCCCCGACTGGGTGTCCTCGTCGACGACGACGAAGCGGGCGGCCTCGCGCTCGATGACGATGTGCTCGCCGTTCGGCTTGGCCAGGAACACGTGCACGAAGTACTGCCCGCCGCCGAGCCGCAGGTCGCTGAGGTGCCACTCGACGGTGGCCGAACCCCGGAGCGGGTCGTGCCGTACCTGGGTCTGTCGGCTGTCGATGCCGAAGGCGGGGTGGCCGAGGTGGTTCTCGATCTTGATGCCGGCCCGCCACTCGGGCAGGACGTCGGCGTGCGAGAACGTCGCGCGGATGACGAGGTCGTCTCCGTGGCGGTGCTCGGCGCCGGGGGCGCGACCGGGGATCTCGAGCTCGACGTGCTCGACCTTGCCGGGGTTCGCGTCCTCTTCCGGGTTCGCGGCCTCGGCCTCGGCGACGCGGCGTCCCTCGAGGATCTCGCGGAAGTTCTTCACGGCCAGGCGGGCCGATCCCTGGAACTTGACCTCGCCGTGGTGCAGCACGACGGCGGAGTCGCAGAGTTCCTGGACCTGGCCGAGGGAGTGCGACACGAGGATGATCGTGCGCCCCTGCTCCTGGAACTCGCGGATCTTGTCGAGGCACTTCTTCTGGAACTGCTCGTCACCGACGGCCAGGACCTCGTCGACGAGCAGGACGTCCGGGTCGGTGTTGATCGCGACCGCGAAGGCGAGTCGCACGTACATGCCGGATGAGTAGAACTTCACCTGCGTGTCGATGAAGTCGCCGATGCCGGAGAACTGCAGGATGTCGGCGAAGCGGGCTTCGGTCTCCTCCTGCGTCTGGCCCAGGATCGCGGCGTTGAGGTACACGTTCTCGCGACCGGTCAGGTCGGGGTGGAAGCCGGCCCCGAGCTCGATGAGCGCGGCCAGGCGACCGCGACGCTCGACGGACCCGGTGGTCGGTTCGAGGATGCCGCCGATGGTCTTCAGCAGCGTCGACTTGCCGGAGCCGTTCGGGCCGAGCAGACCGATCGTCGTACCGGCGGGGATGTCGAGGCTGATGTCCTTGAGCGCCCAGAAGTCCTCGCTGTGCCGACGTCCGGCGCGGCCCAGGGTGACGACGCGCTCCTTGAGCGAGTTGTCCTTGCGGATCGTGAAGCGCTTCGAGACGTTCTTCACGGTGACGACCGCGGGGGCGTCCGAGAACGGGGAGCGGGTCTCCTGCGTGGCGTTGTCGAGGGTCATCGGGTCAGATCTCCTGGGCGAAGTTGCCCTGCAGCTTGGCGAACACCCGCTGGCACAGCACCAGCGCGATGAGGCCGACGACGCCGGCGATGACCAGGCGGAGGAGCAGGTGCGAGGGGTACTCCGAGTCGGGGCCGGCGGTCCAGAAGGCCCGGTGGAACCCGAGGACGGCGAGGGTGATCGGGTTGGCGGTGTACAGCGTGAGCAGCCACTGCGGCGCCGCGTTCGCGACCTGCTGCCAGCTGTAGACGATGGGTGAGGCCCACATCAGCAGCAGCACCAGGACCTCGACGAGGTACTGCATGTCGCGGAGGTACACGTTGGCGGCGGCGAGGAGCAGCGCCAGGGCCGTCGCCCAGATCAGGATCACCAGCGTCGACGGGAAGAAGTAGAGCAGGTCGGGCCGGATCCAGGCGAACCCGCTCTGCAGGAGCGTCGCGACGAGGAGCACGACCAGCTGCACGCCGAAGTTGAACAGCGCCGCCCCGACGCTCGCCAGCGGGTAGATCTCGCGCGGCAGGTAGATCTTCTTGATCAGCCCGCCGTTCGAGACGATCGACGCCGTGCCCGCGGCCACGATCTCGCTGAACAGCCCGTAGAGGGTCAGTCCGGCGAAGACGTAGACGGCGAACTCGGGGATGTTGCGGGACGCGCCGAGGATCTTGCCGAGCACGAAGTAGTAGATCGCGAGCTGCACGAGCGGACGGATCAGCGTCCACGCGAACCCGAGCGCACTGTCCTTGTAGCGGGACTTCAGGTCACGGCGGATCAACAGGTCGAGCAGCTGCCGGTGGGCGAAGACCTCGCGGATCGACCCGATGACGGCGGTGGCCGGCCGACCGGCCGGGATCATCCGCTCCTGACGGAGCCGATCGAACCGCTCGGTGACGATGTTGCTCAAGGTGTTTCCTCACATTCGACGCGGGCGACGGACAACTGTACATCGGCGACCGGGAGCGGCCGCCGGACGTCAGCGTCCGTTCTTGCTCTCCCGCATGATGCGCACACGGTTCTGGACCTTGTCCCGGAGCCCCGAGACGCCGTTCTCGCGGAGGTACCAGGTGGCCAGGCGCACGTCCCGGGAGATGCCGTGACGGCTGTTCGCGATCTGGTGGAACTGGAGCTCGCGCTGCCGGGCCGGGCTCAGCTGCACACGGGGGCGTCCGGCCGCGGCGAGCGACCCGGCCGGGACCGCCGCTTCATGCGCGCGGTCGGCGGCGACGTGCGGGTCCTTGCAGAACTCGATGAGGGGGGAGAGGGCCTGCTCCCACGTGAAGTCGGAGCGGACGCGGGTCACCGCGTCGCGGGCGGCCTGCGCGGCCTCGGGGTCGTACAGCATCGACTCGAGGGCGGCGGCGAGTCCGTCGACGTCGCGCTCCTCGACCGCGACGCCCATGCCCTCGGCGGCCACCAGGTCACCGAAACTGTCGCCGTCGGTGGTGACGATCGGCAGGTTCGCCCACATGTAGTCGAGGATGCGGGTACGGAACGAGAACGTCGTCTCGATGTGCGCGAAGTGCGTGCTGACGCCGGCGTCGGCTTCGAGCAGGTAGTTCTGGCGGTCGTCGAGGGCGACCCACTGCTCGTTGAAGAACACGTGCTTGCCGGTGAGCCCGAGCTGGTCGCTGAGGCGACGGGTCTCAGACACGATCGCCATCTCCGGCACGTCCGGGTTCGGGTGTGCGACGCCGAGGAAGAACAGTCGGATGTCGTCGTGCGTCTCGGCGACCTTGGCGATCGCACGGACCAGCGACGGGGTGTCGAACCAGTTGTAGATGCCGCCACCCCAGATGACGACCTTGTCGTCCTCGCCGATGCCGGGCGTCACCCCGCGGATCGCCTTGCGCTCGTGCACCGGCGGGGTGGAGTCCATGCCGAACGGTGCGATGGCGATGAGCTTCTTCAGGTTGTCGTCGGCCAGGTAGTTGTCCGGGTTGATGCGACCGACCGCGGCGAGCTGTCCGAGCCAGAACAGCCGCTGCCGCTCGGAGGCGCACAGGAAGAAGTCGCCGCGTTCGAGCTGCCGGTTGATCACCTCGGTGGTCGAGGTCACCTGGTTCCGCCAGCCGACGTCACCGTTGTCGCGGGCCTGCTCGAGCTGCTCGAGGTGCATCGGGTCGTAGAGGTCGACGACCATGATCTTGTTCGAGTTCTGCAGGGTCTGGAAGTGGTGCAGCGCGTAGCCCTGGAAGAAGATGACGTCGGCCCACTCCTCGTGCTCCCGCATGGCGCGCTCGTGCTGGAGCGGGACGCGGGACACCTCGAAGCGGTCGGTCTTGCGGTTCGCGACGTTCCAGGTCACGAGTCGGACGTCGTTGTGTTCGCTGAGGGCCTCGGCGATCTTCCACGCCCGCATGCCCGGGCCGGCCATCTTCTCGCCGAGGGCGTCGCCCGTGATCACCAGCACGCGGGTGCGGTGCATCGGCTGCTCGACGTCGAAGGCCTCGATGATGGCCTGGTAGCCCTCGAGGAAGTAGCCGTCCTCGAACAGCGGCTTGAAGGCGTCACCGAACAGGCGGAAGACCTCTTTGTCGGTCTTGACACGCTGGCCCTGGATGCGGCGGCGCTCCTCCGACAGGCGGGGGAGGTCCGACACGAACTGGTCGAGCGCGTACAGCCCGGCCACCGCCTCCTTCGACATCGGCGTCGTCGGGTCGAACTCGTCCGGGGCACCGGTGAAGCGGCGGATGTCGAACTCCTCCGAGTCGCGACCGCTCTTCGCCACCGCGCGGCGGGCGAGCAGCGCGAGGGCTGCGGGTAGGAAGACGCCGAGGTTCTCGTCGGAGAGGTTCTTGTACAGCAGGTGCAGGGCGTTCCGCTCGAGCAGGTACATCTCGCGGTGGTCGCCGAACGACTTCATCGAGCCGTGGTGCTTGTGGTAGACCACCGAGCGCGGCGCGAACCGGACCCGGTAGCCGAGCAGGTTGAGGCGCCATCCCAGGTCGACGTCGTCGTAGAACATGAACAGGCCCTCGTCGAACCCGCCGACCTCGAGGAAGACGTCGCGGCGGACGAAGAGCGCCGAGCCGGTGCCGAACAGCAGGTCCTGCGGCTCGTCGAACCGGCCGTCGTCGAGCTCGGCGATGTGGTTCTTGTAGCCCATGCCGAACCAGCTGAGGCCGGACTCGACGAAGTCGATGGTCTTGCCCTCCCAGTCGAGGACCTTGCTGGCGACGGCGGCGACACGGGGGCTCGGTGCGAACCCTGCGATGCCCTCCTTGACCCAGTTGACGTCGGGCTTGGCGTCGTTGTTGAGGAAGGCGACGACGTCACCGCTCGCCTCGCGGGCACCGAGGTTGCTGCCGCCCGTGAAGCCGAGGTTCTCGGCGGACACGATGATCTTCACGTTCTGCTGCGCACCGAGCGCGGCCCGGAGCCGCTGTTCGCTGTCGTCACCGGACCCGTTCTCGACGACGACGATCTCGAGGCGGTCGGCCGGCCAGTCGACCTCGCTCAGGCGGGCGATGCACTCGAGAGTGTCGTCCGTCCCCCGGAAGTTGATGACGACGACGGACACGCGGGGCGCGGAGGTGGACACGGAACGACTCCATACGTCAGCTGGCGAGGGTGCCTGCGGAAGGCGGGTACGACTATACCGACGCGGTCTCCGGACACCTGTGACCTGGGAGACTGACGCGGTGGACGTCTCCGTGGTCATCATCGACTGGCACCAGCCCGAGCTCACCCGCCGCGCGATCGCCTCCGTGTTGTCCCAGCGGGTCGACGCCTCGGTCGAGGTGGTGCTCGTCGTCAACGAGGCGGACGACGCCACGGTGGCCGCCTACCGCGCTGACCACCCAGCGGTCGTCGTCGTCCCCGACCCGACCAACGCCGGGTTCGCCGGGGGTGTGGTCCGGGGGATCGCGGCGTCCTCGGGTGAAGTCATCGTGCTGCTGAACAACGACGCGGTCGCCGACCACGGGTTCCTCGACCGTGGCCTGGCGGTCCTCGCCGCGGGTGGACCGCGGGTCGCGGCCGTCGCCGCGACGGTCGTCCTCGAGGGCCGGTTCGCCCCCGTCGCAGCCGGTGACCGGCGGTCTGCCGACGACCTGGTGGCGCCGGACGGCCGACGCTGGCGGCGTGCAGAAGTGGGGCAGACCCTCGTCAACGGCACCGGTGTGGTGCTCGACCGGTCCGGCAACGGACGCGACCGCGACTGGCTCCGGCCGCTGGACGACGGGCCGGAGTCCGCGCCGCTCTTCGGCTTCTCCGGCGGAGCGGCGTTCCTCCGTCGCGGCCCCCTCGAGGAGGTCGGCGGGTTCGACCCGACCCTCTTCATGTACTACGAGGACCTCGACGTCGCGTGGCGCCTCCGGCTCGCCGGGTACGAGGTCCGGCACGCCCCCGACGCGGTCGTCGTGCACCGCCACGCCGCCAGCTCGGGGAGCGACTCTCCACTCGTCCGGTCGCAGAGCATGCGGAACCGTCTGGCCGTGGTCCTGCGGAACGCCTCGGCCGGGTTCGCCCTGCGGGTCGTCCTCCGGACGGTGGGGCGCCTGGTCCGCGACGTGCTCCGTCCGGGCTCGGCACAGCTCACGCCGGCCGCGTGGTGGCGCCTCTGCCGGGAGGCCCCTGCCGTCCTCCGCCACGCTCGTCACGCCCGGCGTCGTGACGGTGTCGGCGCGGCGGTCCGTCGGCGGGTCGAGGCGGCGCTCGAGTCGATCGGCTGAAGCACTCGACTGAAGCGACGCTCAGGCGTCCTGGGAGGGCGGGACCGCGGTGCACGGCGGGCGGGGCGGTGGCGCGCCGGCCTCCCGTTCGGGGGGACGGACTGGGGGCTGTGTGATCACTGTGATCCAGGTAGCCTGATGTGACCCGTGTGCACCGGTCGTTCGTCAGGGGTCGACCGATTGCGCAGAGCGCATCGCGCACGCCACAGAACCCCGTCGACGCCAACGGAAGGCCCAACGACGTGAAGAAGGTCGTCGCCATCATCGCGAGCGTGCTCGCGGTCGCGAGTGTGCTGGTCGGTTTCCAGCTGTCCGGTCCCAACGCCTCACAGGAGCCCGCGTCCGCGGTGACGGGCTCGTCGTTCTCGGCGGGCAACATCATCTCGGACGCCAACTTCTACGACGGCGGAGCGATGACCGCCGCGCAGATCCAGTCGTTCCTCAACACGCAGGTCGGCACCTGCGCGTCGAGTTCGTGCCTCAACGTGGGCAAGTTCAGCATGAACTCCCGCGGCAGCGACCCGATGTGCCGCGCCGTGACCGGTGGGTCGAACCTGACGGCCGCGGTGATGATCTCCCGCGTGGCGGCGGCCTGCTCGATCAGCCCGAAGGTCATCCTCGTGACGCTCCAGAAGGAGCAGACGCTGGTCAGCGGTGCCACCGCGCGGAACCCCTCCGCCGCTCGGCTCGAACGCGCCATGGGCTACGCCTGCCCCGACAACGTCGGTGGCCACTGCGATCCCGCGTACGCCGGCGTCGGCAACCAGGTCTACTGGTCCGCCTGGCAGTGGAAGCGCTACGGCAACCCCGCGGGCACGAGCAACTACTTCACCTGGTTCAACCCGGGCGGCGTGCGGCAGATCCAGTACAACGTCCCGACCTCCTGCGGCACCAAGTCGGTCTCGGTCCAGAACAAGGCGACCGCCGCGCTGTACTACTACACGCCGTACACGCCGAACACGGCGGCACTGAACAACCTCTACGGCACCGGTGACTCGTGCTCGGCCTACGGCAACCGCAACTTCTGGCGCATGTACACGGACTGGTTCGGTTCCCCGACCGCGTCCGCGAAGCCGATCGGCCGACTCGACTCGGTCCAGGACGCCGGTGACGCCGTCGCCGTGCGCGGCTGGGCCATCGACCCGACGACGACCGCCGCCACCCGCGTGCACGTCTTCGTCGACTCCTCCGGAGCGGGCTACACCGCGAACGCCAGCCGACCCGACGTGGGCAAGGCCTACCCGGGGTCCGGCAACTCCCACGGGTACGACCTGACGATCGCGGCCACCCCGGGCAAGCACCAGGTCTGCGCCTCCGCGATCAGCGTCGACGGGACGAAGAACCAGAGCCTCGGCTGCAAGTCGGTCACCGTGACCAAGGCTTCGCCGGACGGTCGGGTCGACTCCGTCAAGACCGTCGTCGGCGGCGTCGCGGTCCGCGGGTGGACCTACGACCCGAACCAGCCGAAGACCGCGCTCTCCGTCAAGGTCTCGGTCGGCGGCAAGGTGACGACGATCCCGGCGAACCGCACGCGTGCCGACGTCGGCAAGGCCTACCCGGCGGCCGGAGCGGTGCACGGGTACGAGGCGACGGTCCCCGCCGTCAGCGGCAACGCGAAGGTCTGCGTCACCGCGGTGAACGTCGGCGCCGGGCACGACGTCCAGCTCGGCACCTGCACCACGGTGCGGGCCGTCGCCTCGGCGCCGGACGGCCGTGTGGACCAGGTCGCCCCCGTGTCCGGAGGCGTCTCGGTCCGAGGATGGGCGATCGACGGCGACACCGCGAAGCCGATCAACGTCGACGTCTACGTCGACGGCGTCGGCAAGCGCTTCCCCGCGGACGTCGCGCGCTCGGACATCGGCGCGGCCTACCCGGCGTTCGGCGCAGCCCACGGCTACCAGGCGACCGTGGCGGCGAAGCCGGGACCGCACCAGGTCTGCGTCTACGCGATCAACACGGGTGCCGGCTCCGCCAACACGACGCTCGGCTGCCGGACCGTGCAGGTCGCCAGCCCGCCGGTCGGACGTCTCGACTCCGTCACCCCCAGCGCGGGCGCCGTGACGGTGAACGGCTGGGCGTACGACCCCGACACCGGTGCCGCTCCGATCGCGCTCCGGGTCACCGTCGGCAAGGCCACCACCGCTGCGAAGACGGGCACCGCGCGTCCTGACGTCCAGAAGGTGTACCCGGCAGCCGGTGGGAAGGCGGGGTACGTCGCGAAGGTCGCAGCGCCGACGGGCGTCTCACAGGTCTGCGTCACCGCGGTCGACCCCGGCGGTGCGTCCGACACGGCGCTCGGGTGCAAGTCGGTGACGGTGCAGTAGCTGCGGATCTCCTACAGTGGCGGGGATGCCTACCGAACCTGGGACCGCTGTGCGGTCGTCCCGACGTGAACGACTGTCCATCACCGCGATCGTCCTGGCGTTCGTCGCGGTCCTCGTGCTCTGGGCGTCCCTCCAGCCGCTGTTCGGGTCGCCGGACGAGATCGCGCACTGGGATGCCGCCGTGCAGCTCGCGATGGGTCAGGGGTGGCCCGACCCGACGCACCTGAAGCTGCTCTCTGCCACCCGCGCCGGCCAGGCCGAGGGGCTCGGCTTCCTGCAGGTCGACCGGCCGACGCTCGAGGCGCTCCTGGCCTCGGCGCCGGGCAACGGCGCGACGAACCAGATGACCCAGCACCCGCCGACCTGGTACGCCATGGCCGCCGGTGTGCTGCACCTCATCGGGTACATGCACCTCCGCTGGGACCTCGACCTCTACGCGATGCGGCTCATGAACGTCGCCATCCTCGGCACGCTGCCGCTCGTCGTCTGGGCCGCCGTCCGGCGCGTGACCCGCTCACCCCGGACGGCACTCGTCGCCGCGGCGTCGCTGTTCCTCATCCCGCAGGTCGGGTTCATCGGGACGTCCGCCACGAACGACACCCCGGTGATCATCCTCGGCGCGGTGGTCGTCTGGCTGGTCTGCCGGATCGTGACGGGGGACCGCGGCTGGGTCACCCTCGTGGCGCTCGCGGTCGCGGCCTCCGCAGCCGTGTCGTTCAAGGCGACGGCGCTGCCCCTCGTGCCGTTCGCCGTGGTGGCGGTCGTGATCGCCGGGCAGGGGCGCAGCCGGTGGCTCCGCGGAGCCGTCGTGCTCGTCGTGCCGGTGCTGGCCACCTCGTGGTGGTGGGTGCGCAACGTGTTGGTCTTCCACACCCTGCAGCCCGCCGGCCTGCCGCAGTCCATCCGCACCGAGCAGTTCGCTCCGGGGGAGGGCCCCGACGTCGGTGGTTTCGTGAACACCGAGTGGAACCGGGTGACGAACTCGTTCTGGGGGCAGTACGGCCTGTTGCAGTACCCCTCCAGCCCGATCGTCATCGCCGCCCTCAGCGTCGTCGCCATCGGGGTCGTGCTGGTCTGGGGCTTCCGGAGCGGCGCTCGCCGGACGGCCTGGCTGCTCGCCCTCCTGCCCCTCTTCACGCTCGCCGCCGGGCTGCAGAACAACTGGTCGACCTACCTCCGGACGACGACGATCGGCGGCATCCAGGGCCGTTACTACTTCGTCCTCGTCGGCGTCCTCACGGTGCTCAGCGCGATCGCCTGGCGCCGTTTCGTCCGGGACGAGGACGACCGCCGCCGACTCGGTCGGACCGTCGTCGTGGTGGCGGCGCTCATGACGGTCTACGGCTGGTCGGTCGCCTACCGTGGCTACTACGAGGGCTTCCACCTCAAGGTGACGACGCTCGGGCTCCGGCTGCTGGCCGGACAGACCCCGCTCGGCCCCGTCGGGTTCGGGCTGGTCGCGGTGGTCGCACTCTTCCTGCTGGCCGTGGCCGTGGCCGTGACGCTCGCGGCACTCCGGTCGCCGGAGGCACGCACCACGCTCGACGGATCTGACGTCCGGGGGCACGGGGACGGGCACGGGATCCGCGGCCGCTCTCGGACCGTCGAGGACGCCGAGCCGACGGACGCGACCTCCGGGACGGGGCCGGCCACGGCCTCCCGGCCGGTCACCGGCGACGGCACCGCGCAGGGGTGGACGACCGCTCTGTGGTCCTGAGCCGCGCCGACACGCGGTACCCTGCGGATTCGCTCACCCGGGTACCCGTCCGGCATCATGTCCGGATGAACCCCGTCGCCGCTGGCCCGTTCGGCGAGCCCGTGACGGTGACCACACTGACGGCCGCCCGAGGCGCGTGCTCCCACGATCGTCGCACGGACCATGCCGGGGCTACGCTGCCGGTCCTGGTCGGTGCGATCGCGGCCGGGGTGGCCTGGGTCCGGCTGTCGGCCGCCGTGTGGGACGTGCTCCAGGACGAGGACGCGGCGCTGTTGACCTGACCCCAGACTGCTCGACCATCCGGAGCGACGCCTTCCCGGCAGGGGACGCCGACGCGCCCGTGCCCGTACGACACCGCAGAGAGAACCATGGCTGACCTCCAGATCCCACGCACCCTCGTCATCGTCCCCACCTACAACGAGGCCGAGAACGTCGCCGACATCCTCGACCGGGTGCTCGGTGTCGTCCCCGAGGCGCACGTGCTCGTCGTGGACGACGGCAGCCCGGACGGCACCGGTGACCTCGTGGCGGGCCGCGCGGCCGACGACGACCGGGTGTACCTGCTCCGACGGTCGGGCAAGCTCGGCCTCGGGACGGCCTACGTCGCCGGGTTCCGGTGGGGACTCGAGCGCGGGTACGAGCTGCTGGTCGAGATGGACGCCGACGGGTCCCACCCCGCGGACCGCCTGCCCGCGCTCATCGCGGCGGTCGCCGACGCGGACCCGGCCGACGACGTCATGCTGGCCATCGGGTCCCGCTGGACGACCGGCGGGTCGGTGGTCGACTGGCCGAAGCACCGCGAGCTGCTGAGCCGCGGCGGGAACGCCTACGCCCGGATCATGCTCCGGCTCGACGTGCACGACATCACCGCCGGCTTCCGTGTGTACCGCGCGGACGTGATCGCCCGGATGGCACTCGAGGAGATCGACTCGAAGGGCTACTGCTTCCAGGTCGACATGACGCTGCGCGTGCACGACCTCGGCGGCTCGATCGTCGAGGTCCCGATCCGGTTCCGCGACCGCGTCCACGGGGTGTCGAAGATGAGCCAGGCCATCGTCGTCGAGGCGATGCTCCGCACCACCCAGTGGGGCCTCCAGCGCCGGTTCCGCCCGCGGGTGCGACGCGCCTGACGAAGACCTGCCGCGCTGCTCGACCGCCCCGCGCGCTCCCGGCCGCCCGCGATCCGGCCGCCCGCGGTCCTGCAGTCGCCGGTCCGCCCGTCTGCGGCTCAGGCGTGCAGGAGCCGACGACGCCAGGACCGACGGCGTGCCGAGACGACGAGCACGGTCACGAACACCATCAGACCGGCGCCGTGCAGGAGCGTGCTCTCGGCCACGCTCGTGACGCCGAGCAGCACGAGCACGGCGGCCGGCCAGACGTAGGCCACGCCGGGGTAGGTCGTCGCGGTGACCCAGGAGCGGGCGAACGCGAGCAGCGCCGCGGCCACCAGCAGCAGCATGCCGGCCAGCCCGACCTGCAGCCAGGCGTCGACGACGACGTCGAGACCCGAGGTGAAGCGGACGCCGGACGGGTCGACGAAGGTGACGTACGGCACGACGGGTTCGCTCGGCCACGACCCGACCCACCCCCAGCCCTGCACCGGGTGCTGCTCGATGAAGTCACGGATCTGCGACCAGAGCGCCAGCCGCGTCGACGTGCCGCCGGCGGCCCCGATCTCGGGCAGGACCCGGTTCCGCGCGACCACCAGGACGGTGCCGATCGCGAGCACGAACACCCCGAGGACCGTGTTGACGACCGGGCGGGACGCCGGCCTCGCATGCCGGAGCGACCACATCGCCAGCGCGGCGACCGTGAGCGCGATCATCGCGAGCCCGGTGATCGGTGACTGCACGAGCATGAGCGTGATGACCGCGAGGGCGGTGGAGCCGATGGCGCGCCAATGCGGGACGGACCGTGTGAGGTACTCGACCACGAAGGTGACGAGCGCCGTGGCGGCGATGAAGCCCATCACGTTGCGCGTCCCGCCGATGCCCTGGATCGGGCCGCCGTACGCGATGTCGCCGTGGATCCCGAACGCGGGGAACGGGACGTCGAGGACCAGGCCGGAGAGGACCTCCAGCGCGAGCGCGACGACGAGCAGGATCCGGAAGGCATCACCGCACGCCCGGATGACCTGCACGAGATCGCGGCCGAGCGCCAGGTAGAGCCCGAGCCCGACGAAGCCGAGCGTCTCGGCGAAGCCACGGAGCGCGACCCAGGAGTACTCGCTCCAGAGCACGCTGAGCCCGCAGTACCCGACGAACGCGAGCAGTGACAGCGGCAGGACGCCGTGCCACTCGATCCGGTAGCGCTGCCCGAGCAGGCTGAGGCCGGCCAGGACGACGAGCGTGACGAGCACGGCCCAGGTGCCGGCGGTCCCCACGAGCACCCGCACGGTCGGCTCGCCGAAGGCGAAGAGGACGATCGCGGTCGCGAGCGCCTGGCTGAACCGTCCGCCGGCCGAGAACCCGATCCAGGCGGACAGGTACCGGCGCGCGAGCACGACTCGCGTCGTCCGGGCATCCGTCATCCGTCCATGATGGCGCACCCCGCTGGGGGCGTCCGACGCCATCCCGGAGCGTCGATATCGCGGATCGTCGGTCTCCGCACTACCGTCGAGGCCGATGGGACACGCGGCGCGGGGCGGGAGGTCGGCACTCGCCGCGGTGTCCGCCGTGGTGCTCGTGGGCGTGCTCGCCGCCGCGAGCGCGTGGTTCCGCCTCGGTCCGGTCGCCCGCGGCACCGTGTGGGCCGAGGACGGCGGACTGTTCCTCCGCGAGCACCTGGCACTCGGGCCGGTGGCGAGCCTGCTCCACCCCTACGCGGGCTACCTGCACCTCGTGCCGCGGCTGGTCGTGGACCTCGCGCTGCTGTTCCCGGTCGCCGACTACGCCCTCGTCGTCTCGGCGACGTCCTGCCTGCTGGCAGGTGCGGTGTGCGCGGCGGTGTTCGTCCTGGCGCGGGACGTCGTGCCGTCGTGGCCGCTCCGGCTCGTGCTCGCCGTGGTCCCGGTGGCCCTGCCGACGGCACCGTGGGAGGTCTCCGGCAACGCGGCGAACCTGCACACCTTCGCGCTGTTCCTCGCGCCGTGGGCACTGGCCCACCGGAGCCGGACCTGGTGGGGTGCCGGAGCCCTCGGCGTCGTCACGGTCCTGGTGCTCGCGACCGAGGCGCAGGCCGTCCTGTTCCTCCCGCTGCTCGTGCTCGCCTGGCTGCCGGCACCCCGCGGCGGCGGCCGCCTCCTGGCGCTGCCCGTGACCGTCGCGGCCGTCGCTGCCGCGACCGCGCAGGTCGTGACGGCCCTCACGACACCGCGCGCCTCCACCCCCGGGCACCCGACCGTGCCCGACGTCGTCGCCGGGTGGCTGTTGCAGACGATCGGCGGCCTCTGGGACGCCGACCTGGGAGCCGTGGCGGGGAAGGTCGTCGACCACGGCTGGTGGGTGCTCGCCGTGCCGTCCGCGCTGGTCCTCGTGGTCGTCCTGCTCGGCAGCGCGGTCGCGCTGCGCACCGGCCGTGGTCGCGCCGCGGTCCTCGCCCTCGCGCTCGCCGTCGCTGCCGCCGTGGTCTGGACGGCGGCCCTCCTCGCGAACCGGTCCGCCGACGGCCGGTGGTCGCAGGTCGCCCCGGCGGCACTCCTCACCGCGACGCCCTCCCGGTACGCGGCCGCGGCCGGGATGCTCCTCACGGCCGCGGTCGTGGTCGCCGCCGCGGTCCTCGTCGACCGGGTGGTCACGCCCGGCGGGAGCGGTCGTCGGGTGGCGGTGCGGGCCTCCCGGCCAGGAGGCGCGGCCCACCTCGTCGGGGCGGCCGTCGGCTGGTGCGTGGTCGCGGTCCTGGTGACGACGTGGGTGGTGAACGCCCCCGGGAGCGCCCAGCGGAGCACCGGCCCGGAGTGGCAGCCGCAGTTCCGGGACGCGGTCGCGACCTGCCGGGCGGACCCGACGGCCGTCCTCGACATCCGCACCCAGCCGTGGGGCGCCGCGGTCCCGTGCACGCTCGTCCTCCGCGACGGCTGACGTCCGGAGGCCTGACCTCGTCAGGGGTTCGCCGCCCACCGGAACGCGCGCTTCGCGATCGGGGTCCGTGGACCGTCGCCGACCGACGGTGGTTCCTCGGTGACCAGGACGATCCGCGACTTGATCGCGAGCAGTGCGAAGAGCACCCAGTTCCCCTGGTAGAGCAGCCGCGACTCGGCGATCGCCTGCACCAGGAGTGCCACGACGACGAGCAGCGGGAACAGCCCGACCGCGTCGAAGGGGCGTGGGGCGAGGTCGGGGCCGAATCCCACGCGGGTGGCACCCGCCCAGGAGCGGCTGAGCGTCGTCACGACGTAGACCGCGAAGAGGACGAGGCCGACGATGCCGGTCTGCATCCAGACGTCGAGCGCGGCGTCGTGCGCCTGCAGGTAGGTCACGCCGTTGCGGGGTGCGAGCTGTGCCAGCAGCGGGATGTCCGGCCACCAGTAGCCGATCCAGCCGAAGCCGAGCACCGGGTGCTGCTCGATGAGCCCCCAGACGGCCGTCCAGATCGTCCCGCGACCCGTCAGGTCCGAGGACCGGCCCAGCACGGCGACCAGCGTGTCCTTCGCGAGGACGGTGCCGACCACCACGACCACCAGGCCGAGCGCGATCGCCCCGTACCGGGGCGCGCGGCGTTCGGTCGGGACCCGGCGCATCCACAGCGCGAGGGCCAGGACCACCAGCACGACCAGGGCGGCCACGAGCACCGTGCTCGAACGGGTCAGAGCGGTCACCAGCACGGCGACGACGAGCCAGCCGATCGCCCGCATCCGGCGCATCCGGCCCTCGGCGAGCTGGACGGCGACGACGATCGCGGCGAGCAGGGCCACCATCGCCAGGAGGTTCGCGTTCCCCGGCAGCCCCTGGATCCGTCCGCCGGTGAAGAGCTCGGCGCGCGAGAAGTAGAACGCGTCCGGGACGTCCCGGTCGCCGTAGTCGGTCCAGATCGGAGCGATCGGGTGCCGGACGACGACGGCGACGACGGCCTCGAAGAGCAGGGACAGCCCGAGGACCCACCGGAACGCCAGGCTCATCGCGTCGAGGATCCGACGCCAGGTCAGGGTCGAGGCGATCGCGAAGGCGACCAGGGCGCACAGCACCTGGGCCACGGTGCTCGCCAGCGTCGCCGGCCGCCAGTGCGACCAGAGCACCGAGACCAGGCACCAGGCGAGGAAGAGCCAGAGCGCCCGGGGCGTGCGGGACAGCGGTGGGCGGGCACGGACCACGACGCTGACGCCCCAGGCGCCCTCGAGCGCCCAGACCGCCGCGGCACCCCACCACGTGATCGTGTTCGGGACGGCGTCGCCGGCGGACAGCGTCAGCAGGACCGTGGCGGCGAGGGCGAAGGCCTCTCGTTCGGGCACGGAGCCGCGCGCCAGTGGCCAGGTGTTCGTCACGGAGGACAGGTTAGTGCCGCTCACCGCCCGAGCGTCCGGAGTGCGTCGGCGAGCGCGCTGCCGAGGGACGGGGCCAGGGTCCGCGCGAACGTGGCGGTGAGGTGCGTCGGGTCACGGTGCACGACGACGCCGCCCACCACGGCCGGGCAGGTCGTGGCGGTGCAGTACCGGTCGGTCAGGTCCACGAGCGCGGCACGGTGGCCGAGCCGTGCCACGGCTTCGGCGGAGCCGTCGAACGCGGCGAGCGCGGCGGCCCGGGGTGAGTCGCAGACGTCGGTCGTGGGGCCGGTCATCCGACCGAGGCAGTCCAGGGTGTCGTTGCCCGCGACCGGGTTGTCGCGGATCGCGATCACCGGCACCCCGGCGTCCGTGGCGTTCCGCCATGCACCGACCAGGCCGTCGACCACGGTGGCGTCGTTCGTCGAGCCGGCCGGCACGATCACGGGGCTCTTCGTCGCCGCGTGCGTGACGACGAGGGCGTCGAGGTCCGGGTGGTCCCGCACCCAGGCGAGCGCCGCCTGCTTCCACCCGTTGCAGCTGGCCGTGTAGGCGTCGGACGGTGCCTGCTGCTCGGCAGTCGTCAGGTAGCAGCCGATGTGCCCGGCGACGTCGATCCGCCAGTTCCGTTCGCGCGCGATCGCCGCGTAGGCACTGATCAGCGCGTTGTTGTGCGAGTCGCCGATCGCCGCGATGTGCTTCGTGTAGCCGGTCGCCGGTCCGAGGCGGCAGACGGCGAGGTCGGGCGTGGTGTTCGACCAGCACGCGGGTCGGTTGGCGTCGTCGGTGCCCGCGGCGGCCGGCGCCGGGACGCGGACGTCCGCCAGTCGCGGGTCGGTGCACGGGTCCGCGGTGCCGACACCGGCGGCGGCGCCGAAGCAGGGGACGTCGCCGGTCTCGAGCGACCGCTGGTAGGCCGCCGCCTGCGTCTGCTGCACCTCGAGCGCGCCGAGTGTGGAGGCCCCGAGGGCGACCACGAGGAGGGTGCTGGCGATGCCCCAGAGTGCCACGCGCCGTGGCCGCAGTGCCGTCACGCGGGCCGAGAACCGCAGGGGTTCCTCGACGAAGCGTGTCGTGAGCGCCGCGAGGGCGATGCTGCCGACGAGGATCGCGACCTTGCTCCGGGTGCCGAGAGGGTGCCCGGTGACGATCGGCAGCAGGACGACGGCCGGCCAGTGCCAGAGGTACACGGCGTACGAGATCCGGCCGAGTGCCGCGACCGGCGCCCACCGACCGAGCACGGTCAGGCCCGACGACCCGCCGAGGAGGACCACGAGGCCCGCGCCGACCACGGGCAGCAGGGCGGCGGTGCCGGGGTAGGGCGTCGTCGGGGAGATCGTCCACAGGGCCGTGACGAGCATGACGACGCCCAGCCAGGCACCGCCGCCGCGCAGCCGGTCGGCTCCGTTCCCCCGTGGCGTCGCCGCGCGGGGGACCGTGCGCAGCGTGGCCGCCAGCCCACCGAGGGCGAACTCCCACGCCCGGGTGGCGGTGGAGAAGTACGCGATGCCCGGCGCGGTGCGGGTCTCGACCACGCACCAGACGAGCGAGAGCACCACGACGGTGCCGAGCAGCAGTCGGGCGGTGTGGACCGGGGACGCGGAGCGTGACCCGCTGCGCGCGTGGCGGCGGACCGCGGCCAGCACCACCAGCAGCACCGGCAACGCGATGTAGAACTGCTCCTCCACGGACAGCGACCAGAAGTGCTGGAACGGCGACGGGTCGTTGTCCGAGGCCAGGTAGTCCACCGCGTCCGAGGCGAGTTGCCAGTTCTGCAGGTACACCGTCGACGCGATGAGCTCACGCCCGTACTGTCCCCACAGGGTGCTCGGCACGAGGACGAGCACGGCCGTGCCGGTGGCGAGCAACGTCAGCGCGGCGCCGGGCAGCAGGCGCTTCGCCCGGCGGGCCCAGAACGCCGCCAGCGCGATCCGTCCCGAGCGGACCTGCTCCCGCAGCAGGTGTCCGGTGATGAGGTACCCGGAGACGACGAAGAAGACGTCGACCCCGACGAACCCGCCCGGCACTCGGTTCGGCCACAAGTGGTAGACGACGACGGCGAGGACCGCGAACGCCCGCAGCCCCTGGATGTCCCAGCGGGTCCGGTCGGCGTGGTCGGAGGCGGGGCGGATCGGCTCGGACATCGCGGAGAGTCTATGTATCGCGGATCGTGCACGTGGTGTGCCGCTCCCGTCCACCGCCGCCGGATACGCTCGACCCATGTTCCTCGGCATCACGAACACCCCGCGCGACTACGCCTGGGGGTCCGTCTCCGCGATCCCCGAACTCCTCGGACGGACCGTCACCGGCGTCCCGCAGGCCGAACTCTGGCTCGGCGCCCACCCCGGCAGCCCGAGCGTCGTGGTCAACCCCGCGATGGTCGGCGGCGCGGACACGGTGCTCGACTGGATCGCCGCCGAGCCGCAGACGGCCCTCGGCGACGACCGCACCGGACTGCCCTTCCTGCTCAAGGTCCTCGCCGCCGCCGCACCGCTCTCGCTGCAGGCGCACCCCACGCCCGAGCAGGCGCGCGAGGGTTTCGACCGCGAGGAAGCGGCCGGCGTCCCGATCGACGACCCCGCCCGCAACTACAAGGACCCGTTCCCGAAGCCCGAACTCGTCGTCGCGCTGAGTGACCGGTTCGAGGCACTCAGCGGGTTCCGTCCGGTCGCCGAGGCGCTCGCCGACGTCGAGACGCTCGACGCCGGGTCCGGCCGACTCGGACCGCTCGTGGTGCACCTGCAGCAGGGACTCGAGGACACCGTGCGTTGGCTCGAGGAGACCGACGACTCCGCCCGTGCCGTGATCGGCGCGGTCGGGCACCTGGCCGAGGAGGCCGTGGCCGCTGCCGTCGCCGCCGGGACCGCCGTCTCGCCGAACACCGCGACCGCCGCCGACCTGGCCCGGACGTACCCGGAGGACCCGGGCGTCGTCGTCTCGCTCCTCATGCACCGCGTGACGCTGACCCGAGGCGAGGCCATGTACCTGCCGGCCGGGAACATCCACGCGTACCTCGACGGCCTGGGCATCGAGCTGATGGCCCCGTCGGACAACGTCCTGCGCGGCGGCCTCACGCCGAAGCACGTCGACGTCCCGGAGCTGCTCCGGGTGCTCGACTTCACGGCGTACCCGGCGCCGCTGCTCGAGCCGGAGCACCTCAGCCCGGCCGTCGACCGCTTCGCGCCCGAGGGTGTCGGTTTCGCACTGGTGCGCGTCACGAGCGACGGGCGGCCGGTCGGGCTCAGCACGGGTGGTACCGCCCCACTGTCGGGTCCGTCCATCGCGATCTGCACCGAGGGCGTCGTCACGCTGGTCGGGACCAACTCGGCGATGCTGCTCCGTCAGGGGGAGTCCTGCTACATCACGCCGGACGAGGGCGACGTGTCGGTCGAGGCCGACGCCGGCAGCGGCCGCACCGCGACGGTCTTCATCGCCACCGGCGCGTAGCGCGTAGCGCGGCGCCGGGACGGGGAGGCGGCGGGGCAGCCGGTCCGCCGTCCCACCGGCCCGTTCCGCTAGCGTGGCGACATGAGTTGGTTGGTCACCGGCGGTGCCGGGTACATCGGGTCCCACGTCGTCCGCGCGCTGGTCGCTGCGGGCATCGACACGGTCGCGTTGGACGACCTCTCGAGCGGCTTCCGCGCCTTCGTGCCGGAGAGCGTCCCGTTCGTCGAGGGCACGATCCTGGACGGCGGACTGCTCGCCCGCACGCTGCGCGAGCACGACGTGACGGGTGTGGTCCACGTCGCGGGCTTCAAGTACGCGGGGGTCTCGGTCGAGCGGCCGCTGCACACCTACGAGCAGAACGTCACCGGCATGGCGACCCTGCTCCGGGCGATGGCGGACGCCGGTGTCGACAAGGTCGTGTTCTCCTCGAGTGCCGCGGTCTACGGCACGCCGGACGTCGACGTGGTCGTGGAGGAGACCCCGAAGGCGCCGGAGTCCCCGTACGGCGAGTCGAAGCTCATCGGCGAGTGGCTGCTCCGCGACATGGAGGTCGCCGCGGGCTTCACGACCACGTCGCTCCGATACTTCAACGTCGTCGGTTCGGGGGAGCCGGACCTCTACGACGCCAGCCCACACAACCTGTTCCCGCTCGTCTTCGACGCCCTGCTGGCCGGCCGGACGCCGCGGATCAACGGGGACGACTACGCCACGCCGGACGGCACCTGCGTCCGTGACTACGTGCACGTCGCCGACCTGGCCCACTCGCACGCGGTCGCTGCACGCAAGCTCGAGGCGGGCGAGCCGCTCGAGCGCGCCTACAACCTCGGCAGCGGTGACGGCGTGAGTGTCCGTCAGATCATGGACGCGATGGCTCGCGGGACCGGGATCCACTTCCGGCCCGAGATCGCGCCGCGTCGCGCCGGGGACCCAGCACGCATCGTCGCCACCGGCGAGGCGGCCGGTCGTGACCTCGAGTGGGCGATGCGACACACGCTCGACGACATGGTGACGAGCGCCTGGGAGGCCCGGCAGCGCGCCGCGTAGACAGCGCACGACCGCCACGCCCCGCCTCCACTTCGGGCGCGGGGCGTCGCTGTCCCCCGAAAGGCCCGCAGACACGCCGCGACACGCCCGAATGGGGGACATGCCACGGCGGAAGCCGGAGGGGCTTCTATGATCCGCGACTTGACTCCGGGTAATCACACCGATGTAATTACACCGACGACATCGTCGTCAGGTTCCCGAACCGAGACGTCAAGGGGTGATCAGGGTGAGCGCATCCGACTTCGAAGCCGGAGTGCCGGACGACTGGCACGTCGACCCCGTCGCGCTCGGTGTCCCGGGCGTCCGCCGGTCGACCGAGGCCGACGAGGAGAACCCGCTCGCGTGGCAGGTGGACTCGCTCTGCGCGCAGACCGACCCGGAGGCGTTCTTCCCGGAGAAGGGCGGCTCCACCCGCGAAGCGAAGAAGATCTGCACCTCGTGCGAGGTCCGGTCGCAGTGCCTCGAGTACGCGCTCGAGAACGACGAGCGGTTCGGCATCTGGGGCGGTCTCTCCGAGCGTGAGCGTCGCAAGCTCCGGAAGCGCGCCTGAGGCTCCCACAGGTTCACGCCGCGCCGTCGTGCGCGGCCGGCACCGTGCCTCCCGGCCCGTAGAGTCGCTCCCGTCATGCAGCCCAGTGCCTCCACGCCCCGCGTCACCGCGATCCTCGTCGCAGCCAACGGGTCGGACCATCTCGACCGCACCCTGAACGCCCTGGCGGCGCAGACCCGCCCGCCGGAGGGGCTCGTGGTGGTCGACGTCGGCTCGACCGACGGGTCGACCTCCGAGCTCTCCTTCGGCGGCAGCGCCCAGCTGTCCCGCATCGCGGCCGGGCGGCCCTTCGGTGAGGCGGTCCGGCACGGCGAGCAGGTCGCCCCCCGCGCCGAGGCCCAGGACGGCGTCGACGAGTGGCTCTGGCTGGTCGGCCACGACAACAGCCCCACGCCCGGCACCCTCGCCGCGCTCCTCGGTGCCGTCGAGATCGCCCCCTCGGTCGCGATCGCCGGCCCGAAACTCGTCAACGTCGACGACCCGGCCCGCATCGCCGCGTTCGGCGAGAGCATGACGCGGATGGGGCGCTCGATCACCCTCGTCCAGGACGAACTCGACCAGGGCCAGCACGACCGGCACACCGACGTGCTCGGTGTCTCCGCGGGTGGCATGCTCGTCCGCCGGTCCGTGTGGAACAGCCTCGGCGGCTTCGACCCCGCGCTGCCGGACGTCGACGCAGCCCTCGACTTCTCCGTGCGTGCCCGCCTCGCCGGCCACCGCGTCGCCGTCGTCCCGGACGCCCGGGCCACCAGCGCCGGTCCGATCGAGGAGTTCGGCCGCGCGAAGGTGTCCGAGCGGCGCCGTGTGCGGATGCACCGCCAGGCGCAGCTGCACCGCCGCCTGACCTACTCGTCCGCCGGTGTCCTCTGGATCCACTGGCTGACCCTCGTGCCGTTCGCCCTCGGACGGGCGATCGGACACCTCGTCGCGAAGCACCCGGCCGCGGTCGGCGGTGAGCTCGCCGCCGCGTTCGCGGTCGCCTTCGGCGGTGGGGTCGGTCGTGCCCGGCGGACCCTCGCGGCGAACCGGAAGCTCGGCTGGGGGGCGATCGAACCGCTCCGGATCAGCTGGCGACGGGTGCACGAACACCGCACGACCTCCCGCGACGTCGAACTCGCGCGCGTCGAGGACGCGCCCATCGCCCGAGCGTCCTTCCTGGCGGACGGCGGCATCTGGGTGGTCCTGGCCGCCGTCGTGCTCAGCGTCGTGACGCTCTTCCCGCTGCTCGGCTCGCCTGCGCTCACCGGCGGGGGACTGCTGCCGCTCAGCACGGACGTCGGCGACCTCTGGCGGAACGTCGGCTACGGCTGGCACTCCCTCGGCACCGGCTCCACCGGCCCGTCCGACCCCTTCGCCGCGGTGCTCGCCGTGCTCGGCTCGATCACGTTCTGGTCGCCGTCGACCTCGATCGTGCTCGTCATGCTCCTGTCCTTCCCGCTCGCCGCCCTCGGCGCGTGGGCCGCGGTGCGCAAGGTGACGACGCGGACCTGGGTGCCGGTCATCGGCGCCGTCCTCTACACGGTCGCACCGGCCCTCGTCGGCGCGGTGACCACCGGCCACCTCGGGGCGGTGATCGCCCACGTGCTGCTGCCCTGGCTGTTCCTGACGCTGGTCGAGGCGCACCGGTCGTGGGCGTCGGCCTCCGGGGCTGCGCTGCTCTTCGCGGTCGTCGCCGCGTCGGCACCGTCGCTCCTGCCGGTGCTCCTGATCGGCTGGCTCGTCGCCCTCGTGGTCGGCTGGCGGCACGCACACCGACGGGTATTCGTGCCGGTGCCGGCCGCCGTGCTCTTCGTCCCGCTCGTGCTCGCGCAGATCGCCCGGGGCAACCCGCTCGCCGTCTTCGCGGACCCGGGAGTCCCCTCCGCCACGCCCGCGCCGAGTGCGCTGCAGCTGGCGATCGGGCAACCGCTGCCGGACTGGAACGGTTGGCTGTCCGCCGTCGCGCCGCTCGGCCTCGGCGACGCCGTGCTGCCGGTCGCGATGGCCGTGCTGGCCCTGCCGGTCGCCGCGAGCGCGATCGGTGCCGTCCTCGGCCACCGCTGGTCCCTGGCGGGCACGGCGCTCGTTGCCGCCCTGCTCGGCTACGCGACCGCGTTCGGGGCGACGCACCTCGCCGTCACCGGCGTCGGCTCCACCACCACGATCGTCTGGCCGGGCAGCGCCCTGTCGGTGTTCGCGCTCGCGATCGTCGTCGCGGCGTGCATCGGCATCGACACCGTCCCCCGGGCGGCCCCGGTCGTCGGGCTCGTCGCCGCGGTCTTCGCGGCCGTCGCGGTGGCTCCCGCCTTCGCCGCCTTCTACCTCGACCGTGCGGCCATCCAGCCGACTTCGGGCCGGGTGCTCAGCGCGTACGTCAACGCCGAGGCGCAGGCGAACCCCGATGTCGGCACGCTCGTCGTCCAGCCGCAGACCGACGGGTCGCTCGCGGTCGCCCTCGAGCGCGGCCAGGGCTCCACGCTCGACGACCAGTGGACCCTCGATGCGACCGCCCTCTCGCTGAGCCGGTCCGGCAGCCGCCTGGCGACCCTCGCCGGCAACCTGGCGAGCCGCAGCGGCTACGACCCCGAGCCGGCGCTCCGTGACCTCGGCATCAGCTTCGTCCTGCTCGACGACGCCCCCGACGACGCCGAGGCCCGCGCGGTCCACGACCGGGCCGCCGGGGCGATCGGACAGGACGCCCGCTTCACGAGCATCGGGGAGACCGCCAGCGGGTCGCTCTTCCACTACGAGGGCGACGTCGACCGGACGAGCACGGGCTCGGCCGCCGCGAAGGCGACCCACGTGCTCTACCTCGTGGTCATCGGCGTGGTCTTCGGCGCGGCCGCACTGCTCGCCGTGCCGACCGCGCCGCGCCGCCGCCGTGCCACGTCGAACGTCCTCGAGGCCGACGAACCCGCCACCACCTTCGACGAGGAGCGCGACGAATGAGCACGAGCACCGCGCGCCGCTGGGCACTCCGCGGCACCGCCACCGTCGTGGCCGTGGTCGTCGCGGCCGGCACGATCGCCGCCGCGCACACCATCGGCACGACCGCGGAACCGGGGCACCCAGCCGGGCGGACCGTCACCCCGGTGCCGGCCGCGGCCGAGCGGGTCTGCGCCGGCAGCGCGCTGCGTCTGTCCGACGACGCCGGCAACGACGCCACCCGCGCGAGCACCATCGGCTCGCCGGAGATCGCCACCGCCACCACCGGTGACCGGGTCGACCGGAGCGAACTCGGCAGCGCGAGCACCGGCAGCAGCGTCCCGACGCTCCTCACCGCCCCGGCGGGCGACACCGCTCCGCAGGTGGCGGGCAGCAGCTCCCAGAGCGTGTCCGACGGCGACGTCGTCGGCGTGGGGGCAGCCTCCTGTGACGACCCGTCGCAGTCGACCTGGCTCGTCGGCGGTTCGACCGAGACCGGTCGCACCAGCCTCGTCACCCTCAGCAACCCGACCGACGTCAACGCGACCGTCGACCTGTCGATCGCCGACACCAGCGGCACCGTCAGCGCACCGGGGACCACCGGCATCGTGGTCGCCCCGAACTCGCAGAAGGTCGTCCCGCTGTCCGGTTTCGTCACCGACCAGGGTTCGACGGTCGTGCACGTCACGTCCTCCGGCGGCCAGATCGTCGCCCACATGCAGGAGACCGTCGTCCGGACGCTCACCCCCGGCGGCTTCGACATCGTCTCAGGCGGCGCGGCCCCGTCACGGACCCAGGTCATCCCCGCGGTCGTGCTCGAGGACGCCGAGGGCGCGCAACGCGGCGAGGACACCGCCGATGCCGCTCCGGTGCTGCGTCTCTACGTCCCCGGCACCGAGGTCGCGCGTGTCACGCTCGGCATCACCACGGCCGACGGCGGCGGGACCACGGTCGACGCCACCGCCGAGCCGGGCGTCGTCACCGACGTGCCGCTCGACGACTTCCCGGACGGCCGCTACTCGTTCACGATCGACTCGTCGGTGCCGATCGTCGCGGGGGCACGCACGACGACCCCGACCGACGACGGGCGGACCGACCTCGGCTGGTTCGCGTCGGCCGAGCCGCTCTCCGCCACCACGGTCACGGCGGTCGCCGCCGGCTCCGGCGCTCGCCTGAACCTCGTCAACCCGACGCGGCAGGACGCGACCGTGACGGTCCGGTCCGGTGACGACGCGCAGGAGGTGCAGGTCACCTCCGGTTCCACCGCCACCGTGACCGTGCCGAGTGCGCAGCAGGTCACGATCAGCGGCGCCGAGGGCCTGGTTGCCGGGGTGACGTACCAGGGGGACGACGGCATCGCCGGGTTCCCGGTGCGCCCGGAGACCGAGGTCTCCAGTCCGGTGCGCGTCTACCCGTAGCGAGCGAGGCCGTCGGGCGCCGACCGGCCCGTCACCAGTGACGGTAGCGGTCCGGTGCCAGGTCCCAGGGGTCCTTGTCGATGAGCTCCGCGACGGCGCGGAACACCGCGGTCTCGACGACGATCCGCCGGTCCACGTCGTCCTTCTCGGGGCTGTGGGTGACCCGCTCGACCGGGATCCGGAAGACGGTCACGCGGCGGGCGTCCCGGTCGATGCGCCACCGGGGGAGTTCGTCGGGCAGGCCGGTGTCGGTCGGCATGTCCGCGACCTGGAACACCACGCCCGTCAGTTCTTCCGGCCACAGTCCGACCAGGTAGTGCGCGGTGTCGCCGACGACGCGGTCGAAGGCCTCGGCCCGGGTGATCACCGGGGCCAGTTCCGGCCCGGTCACGCTCGACCGGTGGCCCCGACCGTGGCGGGAACGACCGCGTGCACGGTCGACCGGGGTGACGATCCTGGGCTTGCGGCGCATCCCGCCATCGTACGCGGCAGGACCCCGCGCGGGCTCCCCGTGGCGCGGCCGGTAGGGTCGAGTCCGGTATGGACGTACGGATCTGCAGCAAGGTCGCCTGTGGCGCGGGCGCCTCGGCGACCCTGACGTACGACTACGCCGACTCGATGGTCGTCGTCGGGCCGCTCTCCGGACGCGTCGAACCGCACGGGTACGACCTCTGCGCCCGGCACGCCGCGACGCTGCGGGTCCCGCAGGGATGGCGCGTGATCCGGCGTGACCCGCCGCCCCGCACACCTGAGCGTCACCCGTCCTGACGGGAGGCGCGCCTCGCTCCCTCCTGCACCGTCAGCCGTCCCCGTGGGTCTGTCCACGGGCGTCACGCGACACCGTCCTGGTCGGCGGTGCGTGGGAGACTGAGCGGCATGCCGACCGACACCCGCGCCGCCGTCCCGTTCCGCGTCGCCGACCTCACGCTCGCCGAGGCCGGCCGCCACCAGATCCGACTCGCCGAGAACGAGATGCCCGGCCTGATGGCGCTCCGGGACGAGTTCCGCGCCGCGCAACCGCTCGCCGGGGCGCGCATCGCCGGCTCGCTGCACATGACCGTGCAGACCGCCGTCCTCATCGAGACGCTGGTCGCCCTCGGCGCGCAGGTCCGCTGGGCCAGCTGCAACATCTTCTCCACGCAGGACGAAGCCGCGGCCGCGGTCGCCGTCGGCCCGACCGGCACGGTCGACGCCCCCGCCGGCGTCCCGGTGTTCGCGTGGAAGGGCGAGACCCTCGACGAGTACTGGTGGTGCACGAACCAGGTCTTCGACTGGAGCGCCGAGGCAGCCGAGGCCGGGGCCGACTCCGAGCCCGTCTCCTGGCGTGGCCCGAACCTGGTCCTCGACGACGGTGGCGACGCGACCATGCTCGTGCACACCGGCGCGGACGCGGAAGCCGCCGGCCGGGTCCCGGACGCCGGCCCCGACGCAAGCGCCGAGTGGGAGATCGTGCTGGCCACGGTCGCGTCCTCGCTCGAGCAGTCCGGCGACCGCTGGACCCGGATCGCCGCGGACATCGAGGGCGTCACCGAGGAGACCACCACCGGCGTCCACCGCCTGTACGAGCTGGCGCGCGCCGGCGGGCTGCGGTTCCCGGCGATCAACGTCAACGACTCGGTCACCAAGTCGAAGTTCGACAACAAGTACGGCATCCGCCACTCGCTGCCGGACGGCCTGAACCGGGCCACCGACGTCCTGATCGGCGGCAAGGTCGCGTTCGTCGTCGGCTACGGCGACGTCGGCAAGGGCGCGGCCGAGGCGCTCCGCGGCCAGGGCGCCCGCGTCATCGTCAGCGAGGTCGACCCGATCTGCGCGCTCCAGGCGGCGATGGACGGGTACCAGGTCGCCCGTCTGCAGGACGTCGCGGCCCAGGTGGACATCGTCGTCACCTGCACCGGCAACCTCGGGGTGGTCGGCGTGGACGACATGCTCGCGCTGAAGCACCTGGCGATCGTGGCGAACGTCGGGCACTTCGACAACGAGATCGACATGACCGGCCTCGAGTCGATGCCCGGCGCCGAGAAGGTCGAGATCAAGCCGCAGGTGCACGAGTGGCGTCTGCCCAACGGCCGCTCGATCCTGGTGCTCAGCGAAGGCCGCCTGATGAACCTCGGCAACGCCACCGGTCACCCGTCCTTCGTGATGAGCAACTCGTTCACGAACCAGGTGCTCGCGCAGATCGAACTGCACACCCGGCTCGAGCAGTACCCGGTCGGCGTCCACGTGCTGCCGAAGCACCTCGACGAGAAGGTCGCCCGGCTGCACCTGGAGGCCCTCGGGGTCCGGCTCACCGAACTCCGGCCGGAGCAGGCGGCGTACATCGGCGTCCCGGTCGAGGGCCCGTACAAGTCGGAGCAGTACCGCTACTGAGCCCTGGTGCCGGGGCAGCGTCCGTCGGGGTCCTCAGCGCGGGAAGCCCGGCGGACGCGCCCCCGCGAGCGTGCTCGCCCGCTCGAGGGTGCGCGCCCGGCCGGTGAACGCCCGCAGGTCACGCGCTCGGCGCAGTGCGACCACCCCGGCCAGGAACTCCTCGGCCGGGACCGGCGGCACCGGCTGCGCGTACTCGGCGACCTCGGCCGCCAGGGAACGCGCCACCTCGGCGCGGAGTCCGGTCTGCACCGAGGCCGCGCCCCGGAAGAACGCTGCGATCCGGTTCTCGAGCCGTTGCGGCAGCCGACGGACGTCCGCGACACCGGCCCACCCGATGAGTGACGGCGGCAGCGTCACGACCGGGTCGACCGTCCGGCGCAGTCGCTCGTGCTGCACGACGGTACCCGCGAGCAGGTCGCCCAGGCGTCGAGGGCGGGAGCCGAACAGTGCGACGACCAGGGCGAGGGAGCCCACCGTGAGCCAGAGTTCCAGCAGTCCGACGAGGGCCCGGGTGAACGCGTGCCGGAACGACACCGCGCCGCCGTCGACCCGGACCACCCGGGTCCCGAGGGCGTACCGACCGACGCTCCGGCCTCGGGTGACGGTCTCGACGGCCGCCGGGACGAGCACGAAGACGACGACCACCACGACGATCTGCGCCGCGGCGGACCAGCCGCTGTCGACCCCGGTCGGCCAGACCCGGGACATGCCGATGAGGAGCATCACGAGGAGCACCACGAGGCACACCGCGTCGAGCAGTGCGGCGGCTCCCCGCAGGACGATGCTCGCCGGCACGACGTCGAGCGCGACGGCCTCACCGACGACGAGCGCGTCATCGGTGTCGTCCAAGGCGCGGACGAAGCGGCGGTCCGCGAGGTCCCGGGGCGTGGCGCGCTTCGGCATGGGATCATTCTGTCGGAACAGGACCACGAGCGGTCGTGGACCCGGAGCGTGGCTCCGACCAGCACGAGGGGGAGCGCATGGACCTGGACGCCTACTCCGAGGTGCATCGCGCTCGGTGGGACGAGCTCGACCGGCTCGCCCGACGCCGCCCCACCTCGGGTGACGACGTCGATCGCATGCTCACCGACTACCGAGCGGCCGCGACGGACCTCGCCCGCATCCGGCAGGTGTCACCGCGCTCCGCGACCGGTGACCGGCTCTCGCTGACCCTCCACCGAGCCCGCCTGCGGTTCACGGGGACGCCGGTCGATCCCGTCACCGCCGTCGTCCGGTTCTTCGCCCTCCAGCTGCCCGCCGCGCTGTACCGGATCCGGTGGGTGACGATCTGGGTCGCGGTCGCCACGATCGTCATCGCCAGCGTCACGGCCGTGTGGATCACGTCGACGCCGGGCGCGGTCGACACGTTCGGGACGGACTCGGCACTCCGGCAGTACGCCACCCAGGACTTCGTCGACTACTACTCCGACCACGGGCTCGGAGCGTTCACCGCGCAGGTGTGGACGAACAACGCCTACATCGCCGCGAGCATGGTGGCGTTCGGCATCACCGGGCTGTTCGTGCCGTACTCGATCGTGCAGAACGCGATGAGCCTCGGTGTCTCGGTGTCGATCATGCACTCGCAGGGTCGGCTCGGGGACTTCTTCCTCTACATCGCCCCGCACGGGCAGCTCGAGCTGTACTCGATCTTCCTGGCGGGTGGGGCGGGGCTGATGATCGCGTGGTCGTGGATCGCCCCGGGGCACCGGACCCGGGCGCAGGCGCTGGCCGAGGATGGTCGAGCGCTCATCACGGTCGCGATCGGCCTCGTGCTCACCCTGCTCATGTCCGGCATCGTCGAGGGGACCGTCACCCGGCAGGACTGGCCGTGGCCGGTGAAGATCGGAATCGGCACGGTGGCGCTCGCACTGGTCCTCGGCTACCAGTGGGGCGTCGGCGGTCGAGCACACCGGGCGGGGGAGCGTGGCGACGTCGACGAGTTCGACCGGGGAGCCAGCGAGATCGTCGCCGGCTGACCCGGCGTGACCACCCGGGTGTCACAGCGTCGGGGTGTCGCAGCGTCCCGGTGTCGCAGCCTCTCGGTGTCGCAACGTCCCGGACGGGCCGGTCAGAGCCTCCCGGCCGCCTTCGCGCGCAGGTAGGCGTCGGCTGTCCGCGGCGGGACCTCCTCGGGCAGACCCCGGACCACCTCGGCGCCGGCACGGCGAGCGACGTCGGCGACCCCGTCGGCGTCGAGCAGCGACCGTTCCGCGGCGGCCCGCCGGTACACGTCCACGGACCCGTTCGCGGACCCGGCGTCGGACAGGAGGCCCGCCACGCTGCCCCGGCTGCCGTCGGCGACCGCCATCCGCACCACCGCGGGGTCCTCGATGCTCGTCACGACGACCGCGTGCCGACGCGCGAGCGTGGGCAGGACCGTGAGGAGGTCACCGGAGGCACCCACGGAGTCGAGGCTGGTCGCGAGCACCACGAGCGCGCGCTGCGTGGTCACGGCGTCGACGATCCCGGGCACCGCGGCCCAGTCGGTCGGCCGGAGCTCGGGTTCGGCCAGGGCGAGGGCCTCGCCGAACCGCTGCACCACGTCCGAGCGGGTCGCGCTGAGCACCCGTCCGCGTACGGCGTCGTCGAGCACGACGAGGTCGACCCGGTCCCCGGCGGCCGCTGCGAGGGCGCCGACGAGCAGCGCCGTCTCGATCGCGGTGTCCAGGCGGGGCTCGTCGTCGACCCGCCCGGCACCGGCGCGTCCGGCGTCGACGACCACGACGACACGGCGGTCGCGCTCGGGTCGCCAGGTGCGGACGACCAGGTCCTGGCGGCGGGCGGTGGCACGCCAGTCGATCGACCGGACGTCGTCGCCGCGCACGTAGTCACGGAGCGAGTCGAACTCGGTGCCGTGTCCGCGGAGCTGCAGCGTGGTCTCGCCGTCGAGTTCGCGGAGCCGGGCGAGCCGGGACGGCAGGTGTCGGCGTGACCGGAACGGCGGGGTGACGACGAGTTCGGCCGGGACGGCGACGACGCGTTGTCGGGCGACGAGGCCGAGCGGACCGGAGGCCCGGATCGCGATGCCGGTGGTGGTCCGCCGTCCCCGCCGGAACGGGGTGAAGCGCATCCGCGCGGTGCGTCGTTCACCGGCCGGCACCGTCAGTCGCACGCGTCGCGGCTCCTGGCCGGCGGAGGGCTCCCACATGTCCCGGACCAGGCCGCGCAGGACCCGTCGGCCGTCGTTGGCGAGGACGAGCGTGCCATCGGCACCGGCGTCCCGACGGGCCAGCCGCGGCATCCGCCGTTCGATCCTGACCTGGCGCAGGTCCGCTGCGAGCAGCAGGTCGACGGCACTCGCGACGACCAGCAACCCGATCCACGCCGACGCACCCCACCCGCTACCGAGCAGCACCGTGGGGACGATGGCGACCGCCAGGAGCGCGACGAACCGGCCGGAGAGCGCCACTAGATCGGTACCCGGACCTGTTCGAGGACCTGCTGGAGCACCCCGTCCGCGTCGACGCCCTCGAGTTCGGCGTCGGCGGCGATCCGGAGGCGGTGCCGCCACACGGGCAGCAGCATCGCCTGGACGTGGTCGGGCGTGATGGCGTCGTAGCCGGTCAGCCAGGCCCACGCCTTCGCCGCGGCGAGCAGGGCCGTGGAACCGCGGGGGCTGACGCCGATGCGGACGGACGGCGCCTGGCGGGTGGCACGGGCCAGGTCCACGACGTACGCGAGCACGTCGTCACGGGCGCCGACCGCCCGGACCGCGCGCTGTGCGGCCCGGACCTCGTCGACGCCGACCACGGGCACGATCCCCGCCGAGCGCACGTCGCGCGGCACGAACCCGTCGGCGTGCCGTCGGAGGACCTGCCACTCGACCTCGCGCGGCGGCAGGTCGAGCGTCAGCTTCATGAGGAACCGGTCGAGCTGCGCCTCGGGGAGCGTGTAGGTGCCCTCGAACTCGATGGGGTTCATCGTCGCCGCGACGAAGAACGGGTCGGGCAGCATCCGGGCTGCGCCGTCGACGCTGACCTGCCGTTCCTCCATCGCCTCGAGCAGCGCGGACTGCGTCTTCGGCGGCGTCCGGTTCACCTCGTCGGCGAGCAGCACGTTGGTGAACACCGGTCCTTCGCGGAACGGGAACGTGCCCGTCGAGGCGTCGTACACCAGCGAGCCGGTGACGTCCCCGGGCATCAGGTCGGGTGTGAACTGGATGCGCTTGGTGTCGAGTGACATCGCGGCGGCCAGGCTCCGGACGAGCAGGGTCTTCGCGACCCCCGGGACGCCCTCGAGCAGCACGTGGCCCTGGGCGAGCAGGCCGACGATCATGCCGGAGACGGCGCCCTCCTGTCCGACGACGGCCTTGCCGACCTCGGCGCGGACGCGGGCGACCGCCTCGCGGAGCGGATCGGTGCCAGGGGTCGGTCCGGCGGAGCGCCCGGAGGGCGTGGTGGTGGGCAGGTCGGTCACGATCGTCCTCCTGGTCGTGTGCGGGTGGTCGCCGTCGTCGGTCCGGCGGGCGACCCGGTCGGTCCGGCGGGCGACCCGGTCGGTCCGGTCGGTCTCGTCGGCAGCTCGTCCGGGGCAGGCCGGGAGGCCCGTCCCACGTCCCCGGAGCGCGCCCGGTCGACCGCGTGCTCGAGTTCGTCCAGGGCAGCTGCTCCCTCGACGAGGGCCCGGTCGTCGTCGGTGGTCCCACCGACGAGCACGGCACCGACCTCGGCGGCGGACCGTCCCGTCACTGCGGCGGCCCGCCGGACGACCTCGTCGACGTGCGCCGACCGGGGCAGTCCGAGACTCCGTCCGATCCGCCGGAGTGCCGCGAGCCGGAGGGTGTCGAGCGCGTGGGTCCGGTCGCGGACGCGGGCGTAGAGCCGCGCGCGCCCCTCGGTGGTCTCGGCGGCACGCACCACGACGGGCAGGCGTTCGACGACCAGGGGGCCGAGCCGACGCCCACGCCAGGACGCGACGGCGACGGCGACCAGCCCGAGGACGGCGAGGGTACTCGGCACCCAGGGCGGTGCGAGGTCGCCGAGGGACGGCGCGGCATCGGTGCCGTCCGGGGTGGGGACGTACCAGACCAGGCGGTCACCGCTGCCGAGCAGCCCGAGCGCGAGGGCGGCGTTGCCCGCGCGGGTGACGGTGTCGTTGCGGAGGACACCGGTCGTGCCGAGCACCGTGACCCGGCCGTCCTCCGTGTCGGCGCGCAGGAGTCCCCAGCGGGTGTCGGCGCCGGAGCCGGACGGGGCGCAGCGCTGCACGTCGGCATCGTCCGTGTCGTAGGTCGCACCGACGACGGTGACGGAACCCGCGGCCCGCGCGGCCGGGATCGGGCAGGTCGTCGTCGCCGCCACGCGGGTCGACGAGGTGCTGCCGGCCGGACGTGCGTCCACGCCGAACGACTCGAGGACCCCGGGGTCGCCCGTCACGAGGACCACATCGTCGACGGTCCGCGCGAGGCGCCGGGCGACACCTCGGTCGAGCACGCCGGCGGAGTCGTCGACCAGGACCGTGTCACCCGTCCCGACCTCGACGGCGTCCGCGCCGTGGACCACGTCGACCGTGGTGCCCTGCTGTCCGAGGACCTCGACCAACGCGCGCGAACCGCTCGCCGAGGTGGAGGTCGGGTCGAGCGGGACGTCCCGCTGGCGGTCGTCCCGGCCGACCGCGGCGGTCAGGGCAGCGAGCAGGAGGCCGACGACGACGACCGCGACCCAGGTGACGATCCGGACGCCGCGGTCCGAGGGACCCGGCCCCCCGGAACCCGTGGCGGACGTGGTCGTGTCCCGACCCGACGGGCCCACCGGCGCCGACGTCGTCACGGCGCTCATGCCGGGACCGCCGGTCGGTCCGCGGGGAGGGGCCGGGCCTGTCGGACGGCGCGTTCGGTCTCGAGCACGCGACGTGCGGCGGACTCGTCGGCTTCGACCCCCAGGTAGCGGACGGCGTCGAACGCGTCGGAGGCACCGCGCAGCAGGTCAGCGAGCTGCGGGAAGGGCACCGTGGCGCGGTCGGCGATGGCCCGGGCGGTCGCTCCGGGCACCACGATGACCAGGTCCCGTTCGCCGAGACCGCGGGCGAGGGCGCGGTAGCCCTCGAGGACCGCGGTCGCCCAGTCGCCGGAGCGGAAGGCGTCGTCCGCGGCTGCGGACACCGCCCGCGCGGACCGGAGGTCGTCGTCGTCGAGGACACCGCCGAGGGCACCCGGACGGACACGCGCACGGCGGCGGGGGAGACCCCGGGTGACGACGACCAGGACGACCACGGCGACGAGCACGACGATCGCGATGACGAGCAGGGTGCGCCCGAACCCGGTGGAGCCGACGCCGTCCGGGGCGAGCGAACCGAGCCAGTCGAGGAACGACCGCGAAGCCCGGTCCCACCAGGTCTCCTGTGCGCCCTGGTAGTCACGGTGGGCGAGCTCGCGCTCGAGCAGTCGGCGTGCCTCCCCGGGACCGGGGGTGCTCACCCGCGGCCGTCCTGCTGGTCGTGCTGGTCGTGCTGGTCCGGCCGCTCCGGGGCCCAGGGCTGGTGCGGCGGCCAGGGCTGCTGCGGCTGTTGCTGCGGCCAGCCCTGCTGCTGCGGTGCCCACGGCTGCTGCGGCGCCCACTGCTGCTGCGGCGACCAGGGAGCGCCCGGCGTCCAGGACGGCCGCGCCACCGGTGCGTGCGGTGCGAACGGGTCCGCGGGGTGACCGGTGTCCACGTGGGAGGCGATCCGCTGGTCGAGCGCCTCGGTGCGGATGCGTCGGTCGATCGCCAGGAAGGTCACGATGGAGGCGCTCAGCACGTCTGTCACACACTGCACCGCGATCACGAGCAGGCTGCCGACGACCAGGGCCACGACCCCGCCGGCCGAGGGTGCCGCACCGGTCGCCGCGGTCTGTCCGAGCGGGTCGAAGACGCCGGAGAACAAGGTGAGCCCGATGGTGAGCGGGATGCTGGCGATGCTCGCAGCGACGCCGAGCACGACCTGCACGAGCAGCAGGATCCCGAACGTACGCCAGAACGCGCCGCGGGTGAGTCGCCACGACTGCCCTGCGGCAGAGAAGACGCTGCGACCCTCGAGTGCGATCGTCGGCACCGTGAAGGCGAAGCGGGTGACCAGGAAGGCGATGAGCACCAGGAAACCGAGGACCATCAGGAACACCACCAGCACGAACCAGCCCGCCGAGCTGTCCCCGGCGGCCAGGGCGGCGACGAACGCGATCACGACGACGACGAAGACGACGGCGACCACGATCCCGGCGGCGAGCTGCAGCAGGATCCACCCGATGACCGACCCGCGACGACCGGCGAGCAGGGACCACAGTCCGCGGAACGTCCCGCGCCGTCCGAGCACCCGCTGCCCGGTGTCGACCGCGACCGGGGCGACCAGGAACCCGCGTGCCAGGTAGCTGAGGAACGGCAGGCCGATCGACAGCACCGCGTACAGGGTCACGGTCCCGGCGATGATGCTGTCCGCGTCCCCACCACCGCCGCCGTCGACCGCGGAGAGGACCCGGCTCTGCAGGACCCGCTGACCGACCGCCGACCCGAGGGTGGCCAGGAGCCCGAGGACCCCGGAGAGCAGGACGGCCCAGAGCAGCAGCACGCGCGCGTTGCGGCGGAAGACCGTGAAGGCACCGGCCAGCACGTCGCCCAGACCGAGCGGCCGCAGCGGGATCACCGGACGGGACGCCGGCGGCAGTGGAGCCGGCCCGCCGGTGCGGGGAGCGGACGTGCCGGGTGAGGGCGTGCCTCCTGGCTGGCCGGACGCGACCCACGGCGTCGGCTGCTGCTGCGGGCCGTTCGACCCGTGCTGCGGCTGGTCCGTCCCCGGGACCTGCCATCCGTCGTCGACCATCGACCTGCCCCCTCGCCTGGCCGCTGCCGGAACGCGCGACCGTGTCCATCCTGTCGGAAAACCTGCGGTGACGGGGCCTCGGCTATCGTGAGCGGAGAGTACCCGTCCCTGGGTGCCCCACCCTGCCCTCCGGAGTCCGCATCCCATGACACCGCGCATCCTCGTCGTCGACGACGACCAGGCCCTCGCCGAGATGATCGGCATCGTCCTCCGCTCGGAGGGCTACGAGCCCGACTTCAGCGCGGACGGCAACGACGCCGTCGAGGCCTTCCACGCCACGAAGCCCGACCTCGTGCTGCTCGACGTCATGCTGCCGGGCATCGACGGCATCGAGGTGTGCCGTCGCATCCGGGCCGAGAGCGGCACGCCGATCATCATGCTCACCGCCAAGGGCGACACCGCGGACGTCGTCGCAGGACTCGAGAACGGCGCTGACGACTACGTCGTCAAGCCCTTCAACCCGAAGGAGCTCGTCGCCCGGATCCGGACCCGTCTGCGGCCGACCGCCACCGACGCGACCGTCCTGCACGTCGGCGACCTGGTCGTCGACGTCCCCGGGCACGAGGTGCGCCGCGGTGACGCGGCCATCGCCCTCACGCCGCTCGAGTTCGACCTGCTCCGTGCGCTCGCCGAGAAGCCCAGCCAGGTGTTCACCCGGGAAATGCTCCTCGAACAGGTCTGGGGCTACCACTACAAGGCGGACACCCGCCTGGTGAACGTGCACGTGCAGCGCCTCCGCGCCAAGATCGAGCACGACCCGGACAACCCCCGCATCGTGACCACCGTCCGCGGGGTCGGGTACCGGGCCGGCGCGCAGAGCTGACGGGCGTGTCGTCCTCGTCGGCCCCGGCCCCGGCGCCGTTCCGCCGAGTGCGCCGGCGGGTCCGCACCTGGCTCCGCCGGATCTGGCGCGGGATCGCGTACCTCTGGCGTCGTTCGCTGATGGTCCGCTCGGCCGCGATCACGGTGGCGACCACGGGACTCGCCGTCGCCGTGATCGGCACCGCCGTCATGGTGAGCATCTCGAACAACGTGTACGCGCAGCGCCGCGACCAGATCGAGGCCGAGTCGGCGCGGGCGACCATCGTGGCGCAGAACATCTTCGACGCGGCCACCGCGGCCGAGGACAACAACCAGACCGAACTCGAGTCGCTGCAGAGCGAGGCGCAGAACGCGATCCTCTCGAACACCACCAGTCCGGGCGGGACGAGCATCGCGATCGAGCGCACACCCGGAGCCCGGACACCGCAGATCCTGCAGAACGTCGCCAGCACCGGGTTCCCGGACTCCGTGATCACGGACGACCTGCGGAAACGGGTCGCCGCCGACACCGGGGAGCTCAGTCTGCAACCCGTACGACTGGAGGGCCCGGAGGGCCGCGGACCGGGGCTCGCCGTCGGGTCCACACTGCAGATCCCGAGCGCCGGCCAGTACGAGCTGTACATCGTGTACGACCTGTCCGACGCGCAGCAGACGCTGGACTTCGTGTCCCAGACCCTCTCGATCGGCGGTGTCGCCCTCATCGTACTCATCGCGCTGGTCACCTCGCTCGTGGTGCGCCTGGTCGTCGTCCCCATCCGCGGCGCTGCCGAGACCAGCCGCAAGATCGCCGCCGGCCGTCTCGATGAACGCATCCCGGTCCGGGGCGAGGACGACATCGCCACCCTTGCCCGGAGCTTCAACGACATGGCCGACGCCGTCAGCCGCCAGATCACCCAGCTGGCCGAACTCTCGCGCGTCCAGCAGCGGTTCGTGTCCGACGTCTCCCACGAGCTCCGGACACCCCTCACCACGATCCGCCTCGCCGGGGACCTGCTCTTCGACGCCCGGCACGCCTTCGAACCCTCCGTCGCCCGGTCCGCTGAACTGCTGCACGCCCAGGTCGACCGTTTCGAGCTGCTGCTCGCGGACCTGCTCGAGATCTCCCGGTACGACGCCCAGGCCGTCGAACTCGAGACCGAACCCGTCGTCCCGGCGGCGCTCGCGGCCGACATCGTCGAGGAGTTCCGCCCCCTGGCCGACCGCGCCGGCATCGAGCTGCGCCTGGCCACCCCGGGCGGACACACCACCATGCAGCTCGACGCCCGCCGGATCCGCCGCGTGCTCCGGAACCTCGTCGGCAACGCCATCGAGCACGGTGACGGCCGACCCGTCGACGTCGTGGTCGACAGCGACTCCCGCTCCGTCGCCATCGCGGTGCGCGACCGCGGCGTCGGGATGCCGCCCGAGGACACCGCCCGGGTGTTCGACCGCTTCTGGCGTGCCGACCCCAGCCGCAAGCGCACCATCGGCGGCACCGGACTCGGGCTCGCCATCAGCCTCGGCGACGCCCAGCTGCACGGCGGCCGCATCGACGTGTGGTCACGGCCGGGCGAGGGTTCCGCGTTCGTGCTCACCCTGCCGCGTCGGAGCAGCGAGACCCCGCCGACGTCGGCGATCCCGCTGCCCGCGCTCGACGAGTCCTACGCGGGACCGACCGGAACGGAGGACCCGGCATGACCCGGACGGACGGACCGACCCACCGTGCGCGCCTCCGGCTGGTGCTCACCGCCGCGCTCGCCGCCGTGACGCTGCTCGGCGCCACCGCTTGCGCCGCCATCCCGACCGGTGGCCCCGTGCGCTCCGGCCAGTCGATCACCGACGAGTCGCCCACCGGCGGCGTCGACTACCGTCCCACCGGACCCGAGGACGGAGCGGACCAGACCGACCTGCTCACGCAGTTCATCGACGCCGCCACCGGTGCGCAGAACGACTACGCGGTCGCCCGCGAGTTCCTCAGCAGCGGCTTCTCGCAGAAGTGGAACCCGCGTCAGGGCGTCACCATCCGGCAGGGCGACGGCCAGGTCGAACGCGTCGGGGACCAGGAACTCACCTACACGCTCACCGCGAGTGCCTCGGTGGACGCCGACGGCGAGTACACCCAGGCCGTCCGCCCGACGTCCTCGACGCTGACGTTCCAGTTCGTCCGCGAGGACGGCCAGTGGCGCATCGCCTACGCCCCGGACGGCATCATCCTGTCGCCCGTCAACTTCACCTCGGTGTTCCAGCCGCACGCACTGTACTTCTACGACCCCACCTACCGGTTCCTCGTCCCCGACGAGCGCTGGTTCCTTGCCCGCTCCTCCACCAGCACCCGCATCGTGAGCGCCCTGCTCGCCGGGCCCGCAGAGTGGCTCGAGGGCTCGGTCGTCTCGTCGTTCCCCGAGGGGACCCAGCTCTCCCTGAACGCCGTCACGATCGAGAGCGGCAGCGCGCAGGTCGACCTGTCCAGCGAGGCGCTGCGCGCGAACACGGTCGAGAAGGTCCGGATGCGCGAACAGCTCACCGACTCGCTCTCCTCGGTCGCCACGATCTCCTCGGTCGACCTCACCGTCGAGGGCGTCGCCCTGCCCCTGCCCGACTCCAGCGGCACGAGCGCCCAGCGGAACCCCGACGTCGACGCTCGACCCCTCGTCGTCCAGGACCGCGTCGCCGGGTACGCCACACCGGGCACCGGGGACGTCACCGCGCTCGGCGGCGGACTGAGCGACCGGATCGCCGGACTCGACCCGAACTCGCTCGCCCTCTCCGCATCCGGCACGTCCGCAGCCGTCGGCAACGACGACGGTGTGTTCGTGGTCCGGTCCGGCAAGGACCCGCTGCGCATCGACACCCGCGAGGACCTCGTGCCACCGAGCATCGACGACCAAGGCTTCGTCTGGGTCGCGCAGCGGTCGGACACCCGGTCGATCACGGCGTACGGGCTGGGCGGTGACCCGCACACCGTCGCCTCGACCCTCCCCGAGGGCAGGCTGGTGTCGTTCCAGGTGTCCCGTGACTCGACGCGAGCCCTGGCACTCCTCGACACCGACGACGGTGCCGCGCTCTATGTCGTCGCCATCACGCGCGGCTCCGACCGTGCGCCGACCTCGCTCGGCCCGCCCGTCCGCGTGCAGGCCGCCGACGGTGACCCCGTCGGAGCCGCCTGGGTCGACGAGCTCGACGTCGCCTCGGTCGGACGCACGACGGCCGGCTCGAGCATCGTCCGCACCACCGTCGGCGGGCAGTGGGACACCCTCGCGAAGCCGGACGGTCGCGCGACGGCGATCGCCGGGGGGAGCGGCAGCGCGCTGCTGCTCCGGATGTCCGACGGGTCGGTGCTGCAGTCGACCGGCGCGGGGTGGGACACCACCGGCGTCGAGGCGTCGGTGCTCGGCGTGCAGCGCTGACCGGGGCCCTCCCTCCACATCCGGGCCGGACGGGAGGCCCGTCCACATTCCGCCCCGCCGGCCCGGATGTGGAG